>JAOUEE010000184.1 GCA_029858875.1 Acidimicrobiia bacterium | reverse complement strand
GCGTACGTGGTGACCAGCTTCGGGTTGTTCCCCATGGTGAGCTGGACGCTGCGCCATCTCCGGCACCAGATCGGTGGCATCGCCAACCTCTTCCTCAAGTCGTTGCCGTTGTTGTTGCTGTTCTCGGCCTTCCTGTTCCTCAATGCCGAGATCTGGCAGGTGGCATCGGACATCCCCGACGTGTTCGTGGTGGTGGTGATCGGCAGCCTCATCGCCTTGGGCTGTGGCTTCATCGTCTTGGCGCTGCATCAGACCATCGACGACCTCAACCACTTCTCGTCGTGGAGCGAAGTCCAGGATCTGTGCCGGGCGTCGCCCTATGCCGACGTGCCCCCGCCGGCCGAGCTCGCGGTCTGCGCGCCGCCGTTGACCCGCGGGTCTCGCGTCAACCTCGACATCCTCTCGTTCGTGGCCCAAGCCATCCAGGTTCTATTGGTGGCCGCGATGATCGGCGCGTTCTACGTGGGTTTCGGACTGTTCACCGTGCGGGAGGCCACCATCGACCAGTGGACCACGCTGTCGGATCTGGACGTGTGGTGGCGGGCCAGTCCGTTCGGCCACGAGATCGTGCTGACGCGACCACTGGTGGTGGTGTCGGCCCTGATCGCCAGCTTCAGCGGCCTCCAGTTCGCCGTGTCGGCGGTGACCGACGAGTCGTATCGGCGGGACTTCGGCACCGAGATCATCCGGGAGATCCGCGAGAGCCTGGCCGTGCGAGCCCGCTATCTGGCCGATTCGCCGGACCAGAGCTGAGCACTTTGGCTGTCGCACTCGCTCTGCTGGTTGCCGTGTTCTACGGCACGGGTGATTTCGCCGGTGGACTGGCCAGCCGGCGGGCATCGCTGCTGATCGTCGTGCTCGGATCTTATGTGGTGGGTCTGGTCGGGGTGTTGGTGGCGGCCCCGGTGCTGGCCGAACGGCCGCCCACGGCGGCCGACTTCGGCTGGGGCGCCGTCGGTGGACTGTTCGGACTGGCCGGGATCGTGCTGCTGTACCGGGGGTTGGCCCGCGGGCCCATGTCGGTGGTTGCCCCCCTCTCCGCCGTCAGCTCGGCCATGGTGCCGCTGATCTGGGGGCTGGTCGACGGTGAGCGATTGTCGGGTCTGGCCGGCGTCGGGGTGGCCCTCGGTCTCTTGTCGATCGTCCTGGTGAGCGCCGAGCGGCGGCGGCCCGATCAGGTGCCGGTCATCCGCCGGACGGTGATCGAGGCACTGCTGGCCGGCGTCGGCTTCGGCACGTTCTTCGTGTTCCTCGACCTGGCCGATGACGGCTCGGCGCCGTGGCCGGTGGTCGGGGCCCGCACGCTCACCGTCTCGCTGGCGCTGCTGGCGGCGATCCGCCTGCGACCCTCGCGACCTGCCGCCGGGGTGTGGTGGGCGATCGCCGCGGCCGGTGTCTTCGACGTGGCGGCCAACGTGACCTTCCTGTTGGCCACGGCCGAGGGTGATCTGGCTGTCGTGTCGGTGCTGTCGTCGATGTACCCGGCGGCCACGGTGTTGTTGGCGTGGACCATCCTGCGAGAGCGGATCAGCGGCGTGCAGGTAGCCGGCCTGGCGCTGGCCGCCGTGGCCATCAGCTTGGTCGGCGTGGGCTGAGGATTCCCTGGTCGCGGCGCCGCCAGTGGATGCTCAGCGGTCTTCGAGCACCGCGTTGACCACGCCGAGCCAGCGTTCGAGGTGGGTGTCGCCGAGGTGCACATCGAGGGCGCGCTGACGGGCACCCTCCCCCAGGCGCTGCCGAAGAGCCTCGTCGTCGAGGATCTCGCACACCGCGGTGCCGAACTCGTGGAGGTCGGACGGGTCGTAGATGAGTCGACCGGTCTCACCGTCGATGACCTGGTCGACGATGCCGCCGACGGCGCTGGCCACCACCGGCGTGCCCTTCAGCATGGCCTCGGCGACGGTGAGACCGAAGCCTTCGGCGATGCTCTTCTGGGCCACGATGGCGGCGTGACGCTGAAGGGCGTTGACGATGGCCGCGTTCTCGTCGAGGTCGTACATCGGCAGGCACACCAGCTGGACCCGATGGCGAATGGCATGGGGCAGCTCGCGCCAGGCGTTCCAGCAGTTCTGGAGCACCTGGCCACCTTCGGGGTCGTCGGCCACCGCCGACACCACCGGCCCGGCCAGTACCAGATGGGCGTCGCGACCCGAATCGACATAGGTGGCGAAGGCCTCCATGACGCCCGGCATGTCCTTCATGACATCCCACCGTGACACCTGCACGAGCATCGGGACGTCGGGTGCCGGCGACGGCCCGGTGCGGAAGATGTCGCAGTATCGCTCGACCCGCCCGGGCGACCCGTCGACACGCTCGAACGTGGTGTCACCCCGGCGGCCGGTGATGATGCCGGTGTGGGTGAGGATGGCCTCGACGGTCTCGGGCGACATGTCCTGGTTCTTGGGGGCGAACGGATCGATCGACGGCCAGATGATGGAGCAGTGCTCGGGCGAGATCCACGATGGCGGGAACCGGGCGTCGGTGAACACGTAGTGATCCACGAACGGCTCGAGGTAGGGCCGCAGGAAGTCCCATCCCAGCCGGCTGTGGTCGTTGGGCGCATCGATGCCCACGTGGCATCGCCAGGCCACGCGACAGCCCAGTGATTTGGCGTGCTCGGCCAGCCCGGCCGTCTGGGGGTCGTGCAGGATCACGATGTCACCCGGCTTGGCCGTGGCCGCCAGCTCGTGCTGGTCGGGTTCGAGCGCGGCCTGGTAGATCCGGTGCTGGGTCTCGCCCAGTGGGCCCCCGTCGCCGATCCCACCGTAGAGATGGTTGTGGATTCGTTTCGTGAGCTCGAAGAACGGCTCGTTGCCGTCGATCACCAGCCAACGGGCGTCGATGCCCATGGCCCGGACGTAGCCGAGCAAGACGTGCAACATCTCGGCCACGCCGCCACCCGCGGCCGTGGAATTGATGTTGATGACGCAGCGCCCCTCGAGTTTGGAGACGGCCTCGCCGGCGGCCGTCACCGTCAGGGCGTCCGATCGTTCCTGACCGATCAGCCCCGAGAAGCGGAAGGGATTCCGACTCCTGATGGTTACTTCCTGCATCCCCAGAGTGTGGCCGATTTCGGCGTCTTTCGTCGCGGATGGCACGGTCGACGACGTCAGGAGGGAGTGGATGGACCGCGTCCCTGAGCTCGAGCCGGCCCCCGGTGGCGAGGTCACCTGGGCCGGCGGACAGGTCCGCGACCCTCGCCACATCCCCGTGGTGTTCCCTCGAGTGGCGCTGGCAACCAGGGCGTGATGCCGACTGTGTCGACGATCTCCTCGCCCTCATCCGTGAGCACCGCTCGACCTACACCGAGCTCGGCCTGGCCACCGATCGAGCCGAGGAGGTCTACATCGGGGAGGAGCAGGACGGCAGCGGCCCGCTGCTGATCGCGATCTTCCAGTGGGTCGACGGCGAGGCGGCCGGGCGGGCCCACCAGCACCCCAGGATCGGGGCGCTGTGGGAGCGCATGGCCACGTTGGTGGAGGACCGGGCCATGGGGCCGGGCATGGCGTTTCCGCACTTCGATGCCAGGGAAACACTCTGACCGAGCGGCCGCGAGCCATCCAGGAGCTCGAAGCCATCGACGCGGTGTTCGCTGCGCTGGCCAACGAGCACCGGCGCCACATCCTGGTCACGTTGGCGGCCTGCGGCGGAACCATGACCGCGGGTGAGCTGGCCGATCGATTCAGCCACTCGTGGTCCACCACCACCCGTCACCTCCAGAAGCTCAGCGCCGCCGGCCTGGTCACCGTCGAGCGGGCGGGTCGCGAGCGCCGCTACGCACTCGACGCCGGCCGACTACGAACGGTCACCGCCCTCTTCCTCGACACGTTCTGACCGGTGCTCGCCTGCCCCTACCTGCGTCCACCTTCAGGGCGCGGGTGCTGCAGTGCGACCGATCGCGCGGGATCGGACGACCGTGCCGTGATGGGCGAGCCCGAGTGGGGCGGCGGCTGCAAGACTGGCGGTGTGTTGCGTGTGGGGACGACCGTGATGGGAGTGGAGGACATCCACCGGGCGGTGGCCTTCTGGACGCAGGCCCTGAACTACGTACCCAGGCGGGCCCTCGACCCCGGCGACGACTTCACCGTTCTGGTACCGGCGGTGGGCGACGGTGCGCATCTGGCGCTCGATGTCAGCCAGTCAGCGGTGCAGCCCCATCCTCGGGTCCATCTCGACCTGTACGCCGGTGATGGCGCCGATCAGATGGACGAAGTCGATCGGCTCCTCGCCCTCGGCGCCACACTCGTCGACTGGGATCTGTACCCGGCCAACCCGGACTTCGTCGTGATGGCCGACACCGAGGGCAATCGCTTCTGCGTCATCGATACCAGCCGGCCCTGACGATTCGTCTCCGGCGAGGCGCCGTCAGCGCCGCGTTCAGCTGGGGTCGAAGAAGGGGCGGTCGCCGTCTATCTCCAGTCGTCGGATCACCCGCCGCTGCGGCCAATGATCCGCGGCCGACCGGTGCAGGGTCGACCGCTCGTCCCAGATGGCCAGGTCGCCCTGGGACCAGCTCCAACGGCAGTGGAGGGCCACCTCCTTGACGTGCGTCTCGATGAAGTCGAGCACCATGCGGCTCTCGGCCTCGGTCAGGTCCTTGATGTGACTGATGAACTGGCGGGCGAACAGGATCGCCCGCTTGCCCGTCTCGGGGTGAGTGCGGATCAGGGGATGCTCGACCGGCGGATAGTCGCGGTCCAGTCCCTCGATGATGGCGGCGCTGGCGTCGCCGGCTTTGGCCGCCACCCGCTTGGCGAACCCGTCGTGGTCGTGCACGACGGTGAGGCCGCACAGGAACCCCTGCATGGCCGGCGACAGGGTGTCGTATGCCTTGGTGGCCGATGCCCAGAGCGTGTCGCCTCCGACCTCCGGCACGACTTCCATGTGCAGCAGGGCATAGGCCGGAGGGGTGGCCGTCCAGGAGACGTCGGTGTGCCAGGCGTCGGCCGCGTTGGGGCTGTCGGGACCATCCGCGATCACGGTCATGGTCGGTTCGGTCGCCCCGAGGATGCGGGCCACGGGGTACACGCTGGGCGTGCCGAAACGCCGACCGAACCGCAGCTGCTCCTCCTCGGTGAGACCGAGCGCGGGGAAGAAGATGACCTCGTGTTCGAGCAGGGCGCGGTGCACGGCATCGAAATCGAAGTCGTCGTCGCGGGGGTCGGTGCCTTCGATGACGGCGCCGAGAGCGCCCGACACCGGCGTGATCGAGATGGTCATGTCGGACTTCCTTGATGGGGGATGGTTGGCGGTGGAGCGGCGGTGAGCACCGCGGTGGCCGCGTCGACGAGCGCGTCGACAACGGTGGCTCGGGTCGGGGAGGGGGTGCCCGCGGCTTCTTCGCGAGCTCGGCGGGCCAGCCGGCCGATCACCATGGTGGCGACCAGCTCGGCCCGCTCGGCGTCGAGCTCGCGGCCGGCGGTGGGTAGTAGCGGTTGCAGCTGGGATCGTATGGCCGCCATGGCCAACGACGGTCGTGACAACGCCCCACCGGTCGCCGCGGACCGGTGCCCCTGGATCTGGAGGAAGGCGCGACCCGAGCCGGTGTCGAGCCGGGTGGCCATCGTCTCCACGATCAGCTCGATCATCTCGCGCGCCGAGACCGGACCGGACTGCTCGAGCTGTTCGAGGCGAGCGTGGCGAAGCTGGTTCAGCTCCCGGTCGTGACGTTCGATGATGGCGTCGAGCAAACCGTCGCGTCCGCCGAAGTGGTAGTGGATGGCCGCACCGTTGCGCTGACCGGCGGCTCGGGTGATGTCGGCAACCGTGGTGTTCTCCACACCCCGTTCGGCGAAGAGCCGTTCGCCTGCCTCGAGCAGTCGGGAGCGGGTGAGGTCGCTCTTGGTGGTCATCGGGCGCTCCCGTTGTCGCCGATGTCGATCAGCGCGGCGGTGGCGTCGGTCATGGCGTCGGCCACCACGGCGAGCGAGAGCGGAGTGGTGGCCCGCTCCGGGGTGTCCTCCGGCGTGTGGAAGTCGATGCCCGCACCGGTTGTCGACAGCAGCGGTACACCGAGTCGCGACCACGCTTCGCCCTCGCCGATCCACTGCTCGGTCGACGGGATGAGCGCCAGTCCCACTGGTTGGAGGGCCCTGGTCACGGGCTGGGCCGATTCCTCCGAGAGCGAGGTCATGGCCAATCGCGAGGCCACGAGGTCGCGGCCCGTGTCGGTTGGTGCGTCGACCGCGATGGATGCCCCCACGTGGACGATGGCGGCCGGTGGCGCCGGGTTGGCGTCGACCCAGCGATGGGCACCGAAGTAGCCCAGCTCGTGGCCACCGGTGAGAACCACCTTCAGTGGTTGATGGCGAAAGCGCTCGACCAGCTCGAGCAGGACGGCGATGCCGGTGCCTCGTTCGCCCGCGCACGTGAACCATCCGGTGAGGGGTGTGGTCAACACGACGGGATTCCCGGGCCGGTGATTGCCGGCGACGATGTTGGCTGTCTGGCCCGGAGAGACCTGTGCCGTGAGATCGACGCTCACCCGTCCGGACTGCCGCCGCTCGAGGTCCCGACCGGCGGCCAGCAGCGTCGGGAAGCCCGAGCCGGGCTCACCGAGTACGCGGTTGACGCCCACCAACGAGCCGTTGGGGTGCTCGGTGACGAGCACCGCCGCCTCGGCACCACGCGCCCGGGCGGCGGCGATCGGGTCGTCGAGCACGCTCGGGAGACCTCCGCTCATGGGATCGAAGGCGGCCACGCCGACCGCTTCGGTGACGATGGTGCCCGTCCACTCGTAGGGAACCGGAAGGCAGGCGACCTCGGATCCATCGACACGCAGGTGGGCGTCAGCCGTCGCGCGGTCGAATCCCACCGGTTCGACGGTGACCTCCAGTCCGATCGCCCGCAGCCGATCGGCCAACCAGACCACCGTCGCCCGATCGACATCGGAACCCGTGCGGTGATCCCCGAGGGCGGCATAGGCCTCCACCAGCCCGAAGAGGCGGTCACCGGTTGTGGTCTGAGGGTCGGAGGACGTGGGCACGGCCACAGAATAAGTGAAACACTTAATCGCCGTCAAGGCGCCGTCTCCCCCGATACGGGTGGGCTCAGGCCTCGACGGCCAGTTGCAGCTCGGTGATCCACTCCTTGTCGGGGCCGCATTCGATGTCGATCTCCCGGCTGTACCCCTGGGCCCGGTAGCCGTGCTCGTCGATCCATTCGAGCAGCGCCTGGTAGGTGGTGTCGCAGTCGTCCATCGTGCCGGTGTGGATGGTGGAGGCGACGAGGTCGATGGCGGGGAGCTCGGTCACCTCGAACCCCAGCGTCTCGGGGTCGGCCGTCGGCCGCTCACCGATGGTGAGCGTGGCGTGCACCAGGATGCGGCCCTCGTCGGTGTCCTCGTACCACGCCGTCGACGGCCCGGTGATTGCCACGCCGGCCCGTTCCATCCGGGCGATCAGCTCGGGGTAGAGGGGTTGGATCACCGCCCCGATGTGCTCCGGCGCCCAGGACTCCGCCACGGCGGACAGCTGGGCGACGAGGCGCGACGGGACCGGCTTCAGCTCGACGTCGATCGGGCCGGCGGTCGGGGTGGTTGCTCCGGTCATGGGGGTCTCCTGTCGTAGGTCGTCGAGGTGGCGGTCGATGTGGTCGAGGCTGGTCTGTGCGTTGGCGATCTCGGCAACGAGATCTGCTCGTCGCTGCATGAGGATGGCCTGCACGTGCTCGGCGGACGGCTGCTCGCGCAGGAGCTCGGCCACCTGGGCGAGAGGGATCCCGAAGTTCTTCAAGGTCACGATGCGGCGAAGCACGTCCAGCTGCCCGGCGT
>JAOUEE010000183.1 GCA_029858875.1 Acidimicrobiia bacterium | reverse complement strand
CCGCCAGCCCGGGCCGAGCTCCCACCAGGCCGGGCCCTTCAGCCGGCGTTCTCGATCGAGAAGTCGCCGTACTCCTCGCTGGTGTCGGTCCAGTCCTCGAACTGGATCACGCCGATCTCGGTGAAGCGGTCCCGCAGCCACCCGTCGCCGGCGTCCAGCAGACCCAGCTTCTTGATGTTGGGGACGATCTTGGAGAACAACATGGCCTGGAAGATCTTCTGCTCCTCGGGCAGGTCGAGGATGCGATCCACCATCGGCTTGATCGGCACACCCATCCGCTCCCACACCTCCTGCTGGAGGAACCGGTCGCGCATGCGCACCGCCGCCTCGAAGGCGAACTCCTGGCGCTCTCGGATCTCGGCCTGACCGAGTCCCTGGTACACCTCCTGGAGCGACAGCACGCCGAAGGCCACATGGCGAGCCTCGTCGCTCATGACATAGCGCAACAGCTTCTTGAGGAGCGGCTCCTCGACGAGGTTGTGCATGAACCCGAAGGCGGCCAGGGCCAGGCCTTCCACCATGATCTGCATGCCGAGGTAGGTCATGTCCCAGCGACTGTCGTTGATGATGTCGTCGAGCAGCAGCTTCAGGTGGGCGTTGATGGGATAGGTGTTCTCGACCTTGGTGTCGAGGTACTTGGCGAACACCTCCACGTGGCGGGCCTCGTCCATCACCTGCGTGCTGGCGTACAGCTTGGCGTCGTAGAACGGCACCGTCTCCACGATCTTGGCCGTGCACAGCAGCGCCCCCTGCTCACCGTGCAGGAACTGGCTCAGCCGCCAGCTGAACGACTCGTAGCTGAACTCGCGCATCTCCTTGTCGCCCCAGCCGTAGATGGGGGAATCGGGCTCCGTGGTCCAACCGGTCTCGGGGCCCAGCTCACCCATGATGGAGAAGGCCTCGTAGGGATCGACATCGATGCTCCAGTCGAGGTCCACCTCGGCATTCCACTGTGCCGTCTTGGCCTTCTCGTACAGCTTCTCGAGCTTGGGCCGCTCACCCTTCTCGTAGTTCCACGTGAACATGGCGTCGGAGTTGTCGGCCACGAGGTGTTCCACCTCGTCCACATCGGTGTTGGCCGCGCAGATCTCGAGAATGGCGTCGACATCGTTGACGTCGGAACGCCCGAGGATGTCGGAGTCGCTGGAGTGTCCATCGGTGACGGTCATGGTGGGGTGCCTTTCGGTGGGTTGGTCGGGGGAGCGATCGGGCCTGCCGCGGCGACGACGCGCTCGAGCACGAAGGCCCAATCGTCGCTGTCGGGCATGGACAGACCGAGGGACGCAGCCAGGTGCATGCCCAGACCGAGGGCGGTGCAGAACCGGACGACGGCGTCGACGGGCAGGTCGGCGGCGAAGATGCCGGCGTCCTGGCCGGCGGCGATGAGCTCGGCCAGCCGTTCGTCGTCGACGGAGAACAGCGCCCGCAGGCTCTCGGCGACCTCGGGCTCGCGTCGAGCGGCCGCGAACACCTCGACCAGCAGGCCGCTGCCGACCCGACGACGGTCGACCAGCCGGCGGCCGAGGTCGGTGAGGAACTCTGCGGGGGATTCGGTGTCGACCGGACCAGAGATCAGCTCGTGGATCTCGCTGGGGGCGTACTCCTCGATGGCATCGAGCAGGAGTTGGGCCTTGCCCGTGTAGCGGCTGTAGATGGCACCGGTGGTGAGACCGGCCCGGCGGGCGATCTCGGCCACCCCGGCCCCGTCGTAGCCACGCTCGGCGAAGACCTCGACGGCCGCGGCCAACAGATCGGCACGGGTGGTATCACCCGGCGCGGCGTGGCCGACCGCAGCCGACGACAGACCCTGGCTGGCGCTCATGGCCGTGATGATAACGACTATTATCGCATCGTCAACCGCGGAGCTCGGCCGTCAGGGGCCGATGGCCGGTCAGAGCAGCGTGGCGAGCGAGATGTGCGGGCGGGCCCCCATGTGGGAGATCACCTCGGACGCGGCGGCGCTGCCCAATGTCCCGCAGCGCTCGGGAGTCATGCCGTTGGCCAGGCCGTAGAGGAACCCGGCGGCGTACAGGTCGCCGGCGCCGGTGGTGTCGACCAGGTGCTCGACGGGAACCGCCGGGACATCGACGACGATGCCGTCGGTGCTGATCCGGCTGCCCTTGGCACCGCGGGTCACCACCACCATCTGGCACAACGACGCCAGCTTGTCCATGGCCCGCTCGACGTCATCGGACTCGAACAGCGAGCACACCTCCTCCTCATTGGCGAAGACCAGATCCACCTGGTCGGTCAGCAGGTCCAACCACTCGCCCCGGTGACGATCGACGCAGAATCCGTCGGACAGCGTCATCGAAACCACGGCACCGTGTTCGCGGCCCACGGTCATGGCCTTGCGGATGGCGGCCTTGGCCAGCTCGGTGTCCCACAGGTACCCCTCGCAGTACACGATGTCGGCCTGGGCCACGAGGTCGGCATCGACGTCATCGGGCGCCAGGACCGACGAGATGCCGAGGTAGGTGTTCATGGTGCGCTCGGCATCGGGGGTCACCTGGATCAGGCACCGGGCGGTCGCCGCTCCCTCCGGGGCTGGCGGCACCGCGAATCGCACCCCGGCGGCGGTGATGTCGTGGCTGAACACGGCACCGAGCTGATCGTCACGCACCTTGCCGATGTAGCTCGAGGCAGCACCGAAGGAGGCCAGACCCACCATGGTGTTGGCTGCAGATCCACCGCTGACCTCCACCGCCGGCGGCATCGCCGCGTAGAGCGCGTCGGCCCGCTCGGCGTCGACGAGGGTCATCACCCCCTTGGTGAGACCGTGCTGGATGATGAACGATTCGTCGACGGTGGCGATCACGTCGACGATGGCGTTGCCGACTCCGACGAGGGCGAGGGAACTGCTGGACACGGTGTCTCCGAACTGGCGGACTGGGAACAGCCACCCAGTGTGGACCCTCGTCGTGGCCGACCACAAAGGCCGGCGGCCCCGCCGCCGCGGCGCGGGTGTGGTGGGGTCAGTTCCGAGGGACCGTGGGGCGCGTCGGCTGATCGGCTCGGCGCCCGGCCTCGATGGCCGCCAGGAAGTCCTCGTCGCTGACGCCGAGCTCGGACGAGAATCCCGACCAGTCCGAGTCAGACGACTGCCATTGCTCCGGTTGCTCCCGCGTGTTCATGAAAAGGCCCATGGTGTTCTCCGCACTGTCGTGCCTGCCCCCAGTCCAGCAGAACCGGGCATGTCGATGGTGTGTTGGCCGTGACGGTTGTGTTGCAGTTCGCGCGCGCCCGTCCCTCATCGAGGGTTCGGGCTCGACCGCCGGCGCCAGCCGGCCTCGTAGGCTCCCCCCGTGGAGTCTGCCCATCGATTGCCCCGCGAGGTCGTACCTCGCCAGTACCGACTCGTCCTCGAGCCCGACATCGAGCACGCTCGCTTCTCGGGCACGGTCGTCATCGAGGCCGAGGTCAACGAGGCGACCGACCGCGTCGTGCTCAACGCGCTCGAGCTGGATGTCGACTGGGCCGTGGTCACCGCCGGCGACACGGTCCATCGCAATCCGGGCATCGAGTCGGACCCCGACGCCGAGCGGCTCACACTCGCCCTCGACCAGGCCCTGCCCCGCGGCCCGGTGGTCATCGAGATCGCCTTCCGAGGGGTGCTCAACGACCGGCTGCGCGGCTTCTACCGCAGCACCTACGCCGACGAGGACGGTACCGAGCACACCATCGCCACCACCCAGTTCCAGTCCACCGATGCCCGACGGGCCTTTCCCTGCTGGGACGAGCCCGACCTGAAGGCCACGTTCGCCATCACGTTGGTGGTGGATCCCGACCACCTCGCCGTTTCCAACGCCGCCGAGGTGGGCCGCGAGGACACCCCCGACGGCCGCATCGCCGTCCACTTCGCCGACACCATGCCGATGTCCACCTATCTGGTGGCCTTCGTGGTGGGCCCTCTCGAAGCCACCGACGCGTCGCCGACCGCCGGCACCACTGTGCGCATCATCCATCGGCCCGGGCGTGGTCATCTGAGCGCATTCGCCCTCGACGTCGCCGCCGCAGCCCTCGAGTACTACGTCGACTACTACGATCTCCCCTTTCCGGGCGACAAGCTCGACATGGTCGCCATCCCCGATTTTGCGTTCGGCGCCATGGAGAACCTCGGCTGCGTGACCTATCGCGAGGTCCTGCTCCTGGTCGATCCGCACGAGGCGACCCAGTCCGAGCTCCAGCGAGTCGCCGATGTGATCAACCACGAGCTGGCCCACATGTGGTTCGGCAACCTGGTGACCATGCGCTGGTGGAACGGCATCTGGCTCAACGAGGCATTCGCCACGTTCATGGAGATCAAGGCCACCGACGCCTTCCGCCCCGAGTGGGACCGCTGGACCGACTTCGGCCTGTCCCGCTCCCTGGCCTTCGACGTCGACTCGCTCCAGGCCACCCGACCTGTCGAGTACCCGGTACTGTCCCCGGCCGACGCCGAGGGCATGTTCGACCTGCTCACCTACGAGAAGGGCGCCGCTGTCGTGCGGATGCTCGAGCAGTTCCTGGGCGAGGACACGTTCCGTGACGGGGTTCGCCACTACCTCCGGACCCACCAGCTGGCCAATACCGACACCGACGACCTCTGGCACGCGCTCGAGCACGCCAGCGACATCGACGTCGCGTCGATCATGCACGACTGGATCTTCCAGGGCGGCTATCCCCTGCTGCGCTACGACCGGGTCGATCATGCGGGCATCGTCGTGTCACAGACCCGCTTCGGATTCGGCGACGTGCCACCCGGCCGGTGGCAGATACCGGTGGGGGCGCAGACCGACGCCGGCCTCACCCAGGCGCTGCTCACCGACGAGGACCTGCACCTCACCATCACCGACGACCTGCCTCGGCTCAACGTCGACGGCTCGGGCTTCTATCGAGTGGCGCCCGATGCCGAGGCCATCGCCGCTGCCGCTCGCGGCGAGGCCCGGTCCCTTCCCGCGGTCGAACGCTATGGCCTCATCGACGACACCTGGGCCCTCGTGCTGGCCGACCACCTGCCCATCACCGCGTTTCTCGAGCTGCTCAGCGGACTGGGCGACGAGGACGAACTGGCCGTCTGGCAGCGGGCCGCGGGTGGCCTCGGCACCCTCAGCCACGTCTGCCCCGACGACCTGTTGCCGTCACTGGAGTCTCGCGTCCGCGCCACCTTCGACCCGCTCGCCGCCCGTTGGGGCCGACAGGCCCGAGACGGCGAATCGGACCGCCAGCGCCAGTTGCGCGCCCTGGCCCTGACGACGCTCGGCCGCCTCGGAGCCGACATCGAGGTGCGCGCCTGGGCTCGACAGGTGCATGGCGACGCCACCGACCCCGAGCTGGCCACGGCGGCGGTTGCCATCATCGCGGCGGACGGCAACCGGGCGGACTTCGACGACTTCTGGGATCGGTACCGCTCGGCGGCCGACCCGCAGTCCGAGCAGCGCTACCTCGATGCCCTGGCCGTCATCGACGACCCCTCGTGCGTCCAGGCGCTGACCGATGCGGCCGTGACCGACGGCATCCGCACCCAGGACGCTCCCTACGTGCTGGGCCGGGCCCTCACCAACCGAACGACGGGGCCGATGGTGTGGGAGTACCTCACCGCCAACTGGAGCACCGTGATCAACCGCTTCCCGTCCAACAGCATCGCCCGACTGCTCGGCGGCATCCGCGCCCTGTCACAGCCGAGCGTCGCCCCCGGGGTGCGCCCGTTCCTGACCGACCACCCCGTCGTGCAGGGCGAGAAGATGGTCGAGCAACACCTCGAGCGCCTCGACGTCAACGTGGCCCTCCGGGAACGGGCGCCGAGCGAACTGGCGGCGGCGCTGCGCTGATGCGGCTCCGGTCCCCGATCACCAGACCCCTCGACGTCGAGGTCTTCGCCGTCGGCGCCACCGATGCCCAGCTCTGTTGGCGCGGACTGGGCCGCGGCGCCGTAACCGTCGAGCACGATGGTGCCGTGGTGGCCAAGGCTCCCGACGCCGTCCTCGGCACCGCGACCGTCGACGACCTCCGCCCCGGATCGTCCCATGGCCTGACCGTACGGCCCGACGAGGGACCTCCCCGTCACATCCGAGTCGACACGCTCGACCCACCGCCCGGCGCCGAGCTCGGCCGATTCGCCACCCTCTCCGACCTGCACCTCGGGGCCACCTCGTTCGGCCTCCTCGGCCTCGTGAAGGAATCGAGCCCCGTGGCCACCCACCCCCATCGGTGTGCCCAGGCCGCCGTCGCCGAGGCCGTCGACTGGGGGGCCGAGCGGCTGTATCTGAAGGGCGACCTCACCCACAAGTCGCGCCCCGAGGACTGGAAGATGGCCGGCCACTTCCTCGACGCCCTTCCTCTCCCCCACCACCTGATTCTCGGCAACCACGACGTCCAGTACACGAACCAGCGGCCACCCGCCGACGCCATGGCCGAGATCGGTCACGCCCGTGAGCGGATCCACGTCGTCGATCACCCCGGACTGCGGGTGATCTTGGTCGACTTCTCCAAGGACACCCACCCCAGGGGCATCATCGGCGCCGAGGCCGACCTGGTCCTCGATGCCGCGACGGTCGACACGCCGGTGCTGCTGGCCACGCACTTCCACTTCCACCGAAGCGTGGTGCCCTGGTTCTGGCCGCTCGGCATCGGGTACCGCCTGGGCCACCGCTTCCTCGACCGGCTGCGGGATGTCAACCCTCGAGTGGTGGTCACCACGGGCCACACGCACCGAAATCGGGCCTACTCCTATGCAGGGGTACGCATCACCGAGGTCGGATCGCCGAAGGACTATCCAGGCGTGTGGGCCGGCTACGCCATCTACGAGGGCGGACTGGTCCAGACCGTGCGGCGAGTGGCCCACCCCGACGCGCTGGCCTGGACCGATCGCACGCGACGAGCCGTCGCCGGTGTCTGGGGCCTGTGGTCACCGGGCACGTTGGCGCAACGGAGCCTCGCCCACCACTGGGACTGATCGACCCGCCCTCGCCCCTGGTCAGCCCAAGGCCAACCAGGTGGCGAACCCGGCCTGGGCCAGGTGGTAGGTGACATGAACGCCGACCCGGCCACCCGGGGTCGGCCCGACGAACCGGCCCCAACCCAACAGCGCATCGGACACCAGGAACAACAGCCCGGCCGCGGCCGCGGCCCAATGGCCGACCCCGACCGCACTGACGGCCATGACCCCCAGCACGGTGATGTACGCGCCGACGGCGAAGGCCAGCGGCCTCGCTCTGGCCGCCGCGCCGCGAACGATGGGCGGGGCCAGGCCACCGGCGCCAACCGCCACCACCAGCGCCCCGGCGGCCACCCACGCGGCCTGCAAACCCGCGTCGAACAGCGCGGCGATCGTGAAGCAGTGCGCCGCGAGGAAGGCCCCCAGCCCGGCTTCGAAGCGGCCGGCGGGCAGCATGAGCACCACGTCCCCGACCAGTGAGAACCCGAATCCGAGCACGATGAGCGCACGCACCGACGTGTCGACGTCGTCGAGGGCCAGGACGGCGACGATCAGCACCACCATCACCGCCGGCTTGGCGACGTACTCCACCGACGGTCGCCGGCGGGCCACCGCCCACCAGTCGATCGCGGCCGCGACCAGCGCGACGGCGATCAGTGCCGAGGCGCTCAGCCCTGCTCCTCGGCGAAGGCCAGCGCCTCGTCCCAGGTGGCGTCGGCCGCGATGAGGCCCCGGTACTGCATGACGTGACGGGGACGGTTCATACCGAACACCCCCACGATGCGCCCGTCCCGTTCGAAGATGGTCGCGAAACGGCGGTCCTCGTGGCTGCCGGTGATCACCCGCTGTCGGCCCTGGAGCC
>JAOUEE010000182.1 GCA_029858875.1 Acidimicrobiia bacterium | reverse complement strand
CCAGAGCGAGATGGTCGTGACCGAATCGCACGAACAGGCCGATCGCCGCCCGACGATCGGCCGCGGTGACACCGGCCCCGAGGTCCTCGCGCCGCGCGCCGGTCTCGGTGTCGGCCCCGGTGTCGGGAACGTCGACCTCCATGTCGGCCAGGGCCACGTCGAGGCGCTGGCCGGACCCGAGCGAGCGCAACAGCGACTTGATGTCGGGCCGATCGAGAAGCGCGGGTCCGCCGCGCGCCCGAAACGGGATACCCGTCTTGCGGAGGGCCTCTTCGATCAGTGGCACCTGTGCGTTGGTGCGCACCAGCACCGCCTGATCGCCCCACCGTCCTGTTGGACCGCGCCGATCCCGGATGTTCCGCACGATGCCTCGGGCCTCGGCAGTGTCGTCGTCATAGGTGTGGGTGACGGGGAGTGGTCCGGCGCCGCGGGTGGGGGACAGGGCGCGCCCGTGACGAAGCACCGCGTTGGCCACCCCCAGGATCTGGGGCGACGACCGGTAGTTGTGGTGGAGCTCCACCGTTCGTGCCCCCGGGAAGAGCTCGCCGAACGATTCGAGGTACTCGGGGTCGGCCCCGTTCCAGCCGTAGATGGCCTGGCGCGGATCGCCCACCACCGTGAGGTCGGTGTCGGGTCCCATCCAGGCCTGGAGCAACGCGAACTGCAGCGGGTTGACATCCTGGAACTCATCGACGAACAGGTGGCGGAAACGCCAGCGCTGGGCCTCGCCGAACTCCGGGTCGTCGAGCTCGCGTCGGCACCGGATGAGCAGATCGTCGAAGTCGACCAGGCCCCTCCGATGCTTGGTCTCCTCGTACTGGCGGTAGTAGTCGGCCACCAGATCGGGGTCGCCGGTCACCGCGCGACCCAGGCGAGCAGATTCGGCCGTGAACTTCCCGGGGCCGATCCGCCGGGCCTTGGCCCACTCGATGTCGGAGACCACGTCGATGGCCTGGACCGGCGCTCGCGCCCCGATGAGGCGAGCGACGAAACCGACCTTGCGGTCGAGCAACTCGGGTTCGGCCCGACCCTGCTCGCTCCAGCGGGCCCGTAGCGTCGTGTACGCGATCCCGTGGAAGGTGCCCGCCGCCACGGTGTCACGCAGACCGAGCGAACGCAGGCGGGTCGTGAGCTCGTGGGCGGCCTTGCGGGTGAAGGTCAGGGCCAGGACCCGCCGAGGATCGAATCGCCCCGACTCGGCGCCGTGCGCGATGCGGCGGGTGAGCACGCGGGTCTTTCCCGATCCGGCACCGGCGATGATGGCCACGTACCGGGCGTCGGTCGTCACCGCCTCGGCCTGTTCGGCGTTCAGTCCGGCGAGCGGGTCCACGTCGGTGTGTCTAGCAGCGGCAATGGGCACCGCGGGCCACCGGCGGTGCCGGCCGGACCCACCCGGGCGCCGGCGGAACGGCGCCCGGAACTGTGGTGAACTGGGACGATGCCGCCCCATGGAGCCCAGCCGGCTCCCGCCGTGCTCGAATCGATGGTGGTCGCCGAGGCCGGTGCGCTGATGATGAGCCTGCCCTGGTTCGCGCTGGCACCCCGCGGCCAGGACGACACCGTGCTGGTTCTGCCCGGATTCGGAGCCAGCGATCGGTCCACCCGGCCCCTGCGCGCCATGCTGCGGGCCATGGGGCACCGACCCCATGGATGGGGCGTGGGCACCAACGTGGGTCCGGCCGAACACGTGCTGCGGGGGCTGCTGCGGCGCTTCGACAAACTCGTGGCATCGGGTGACCCCATCCATTTGGTCGGGTGGAGCCTGGGCGGCATCTACGCCCGGTTCCTGGCTCATCATCGACCCGACGCCATCCATCAGGTGGTGACCCTCGGCTCGCCCGTGCGCTCCCGTCCCGACGGCTCCAATGTGGCCGGCCTGTTCCGGCGCCAGGCTCGCCGGTGGGGGTTCGGGGATCTCCGCACCGAGGTCGACATGGATCGACTCCCGGTGCCGTCGGCTTCCATCTACACCCGGACCGACGGCGTCGTCGCGTGGCGGGACTGCCTCCAGGTGCAGGCGCCTCGGGCCCAGAACATCGAGGTCGTGGCCAGCCACATCGGGTTGGGGGTCAACCCGGCGGCCATCTACGCCGTGCTCGACCGCCTTGCTTCCCCGTCCCGTTGGGCGCCGTTCGATCCACCGCGACTGTTGGCCCCGTGGTTCCCCGATCTCGACCGCGTGCACGACATCCAGGAGCCTTCCTCGTGCAGCAGCTGAGTGGCATCGATGCCAGTTTCCTGTCTCTCGAGACGGGCGGCATGCTCGGCCACGTGTCGGGGTTGGTCGTCATCGATCCCAGCACCGCCGATCCGCCGCTCAACTACGACGACTGGCACCGCGAGATCGAAGCCCGGCTGCATCTGGTGCCGCCGTTTCGTCGGCGGCTGGTGGAAGTGCCGCTCGGCCTCGACTTCCCCTACTGGATCGAGGATCCGCACTTCGACCTGGACTATCACCTACGCCACATCGCCCTACCCGCCCCCGGAGACCGGGAGATGTTGGCCGACCAGGTGGCTCGCATCCACTCCCGTCCGCTCGATCGCGCCCGCCCGTTGTGGGAGATGTACCTGATCGAGGGACTGGAGGGAGGCCGGGCTGCGGTGATGACCAAGTTCCACCACGCCGCCATCGACGGGGTGTCGGGCGCGGAGATCCTCGCGGCGCTCGTCGATCTGGAACCGACTCCCAGCCCGCCCCCGCCGCCCGACACGGTGTGGACGCCCGAGGCCGCGCCCGACCCGGCCCGCATGCTGGCCAAGGGCGCCGTGTCGCTGATGACCCAACCGGCGCGCGCCGTGCGATTCGGGTATCGAACGGCACGGTCACTCCCCGGGCTGGGTGCGCTGGTCGGACCCGGTCTGGCCAACATCTTGACCTCGCCCGGTCAGGCCCCCGAGCTGCTCCGCCGCCCCGATGCACTGGCCCCGCGAACCCCGTTCAACCACAGCATCGGTCGGCATCGCCGTCTGGCCTTCGCGCAGGTCTCCCTCGAGCAGGTGAAGGCGGTCAAGAACCGGCACGGCGTCACCGTCAACGACGTGGTGATGGCCATGTGCTCGGGGGCCATCCGGGCGTGGCTGGGCGAGTACGACCACATCCCCGAACGGACGCTGGTGGCCATGGTGCCCATCTCCGTGCGTGACGCCGCGAACCAGCACGACATCGGGAACCACGTGTCGTCGTTGGTGTGCAGCCTGGCCACCGATGTGGAGGACCCCATCGAGCGGCTGAGGACCATCCACGAGGCGATGGCCGGCGTGAAGGAGCAGCACGATGCCCTACCGGCCGACATCTTGTCCGACGCCACCACGTTCGCCACGCCGGCCATCGCCGGACTGGCCAGTCGGCTGGTGGCCCGTACCCGACTGGCCGATCGCATCAACCCGCTCTTCAACGTGGTGATCTCCAACGTTCCCGGCCCGCCAGTCCCGCTGTACACAGCCGGCGCGCGGATCGAAGCCGACTACCCGGTCTCGGCCATCATCGACGGTGTCGGGCTCAACATCACCGTCATGAGTCTCGATGGCCATCTCGACTTCGGCCTGGTGGCCTGTCGTGACCTGGTGGAGGATCTCTGGTTCATGGCCGATGCTCTCCAGGGCCAGCTCGATCTGCTCGACGAGGCCCCGGCCGCCACCGCCTGACGTGCAGACCCCCGACTGGGACGACTTCGAGCAGCTGGTGGAACAGGCCCTGTCCCTGCTGCCGGACGAGTTGGCCCAGGCCATCGACAACGTCGTCGTGGTGCTGGCCGACCGGCATCGGGATGAACCCGATCTGCTCGGGCTCTACGAGGGCATTCCTCTCACCGAGCGCGAGGAGTACGGCGGGCTGGCCATGCCGGACCAGGTGACGATCTACCGGCTACCGCTGGCGGCCATGTGCGAGTCGCCCGACCAACTGGTGGCCGAGGTGAGGATCACGGTCATCCACGAGCTGGCCCACCACTTCGGCATCGACGACGACCGCCTCCACGATCTCGGGTGGGCCTGAAACAGCGGCAACGGGGTCCGAGCCCGTTGCAGGATCTATGATTGCGCCATGCCCTTCCCGCGAGAGTTGCTGTCCGCCGACGAGGAGATCGCCCTCGACCTTCGACCTCACTGGTGGCAGATCGCCCCGTCGGGCGCGGCTCTCGCCGTGTCGATCATCGTGGGCATCGTCGTGGTCGCCTGGGATCCTCCCGAGGCCGTGAAGCTCATCGTGGGCTTGGGGGTGCTGGCCGCCCTGATCTGGTTCGGATCCAACTACGCCACCTGGACCACCACCAACTTCGTGGTCACCAACGAGCGCATCATCTCCCGCACCGGGGTCATCGCCAAGCGGGGCATCGAGATCCCGCTCGACCGGGTCAACACGGTGTTCTTCAGCCAGGGCTTGTTCGAGCGGCTCATCGGCGCCGGCGATCTGAGCATCGAGTCGGCTTCGGAGAGCGGAGTCCAGCGGTTCAGCAATGTGCGCAGGCCCAACATGGTCCAGCAGGAGATCTACCGGATGATCGAAGGGTTCGAGAACCGGCGCATCAACCGCATGGGACAGGCGGTCGGCAATGCGCAGGCGGCGCCCGACTCCATCCCCGAACAGATCGAGAAACTGGACCAGCTCCGTCGCCAGGGTGTGCTCACCGACGCCGAGTTCGAGGCCAAGAAGGCCGATCTGCTCAACCGGATGTGACCATGGCTTCGGCTGGCAACGGCGCCGTCAAGATCTTCTACGAGGAATTCGGAGACCCGCTGGATCCGCTCTTGGTCCTGATCCCGGGTCTCGGCAGCCAGATGCTGCTGTTTCCCGAGGAGTTGTGTCTGGGTTTCGTCGATCGGGGGTTTCGGGTGGTCCGAGTGGACAACCGCGACGTCGGCCTCAGCAGCCGGGTACCCGACGGCTACTCGCTGGGCGACATGGCTGCCGACGTGGTGAGTGTGCTCGACGCCTGCGAAAGCGACGATGGGCACATCGCCGGAGTGTCCATGGGCGGCATGATCGCCCAGACGGTTGCCGCCCGCCATCCCGATCGGGCCGCCACGATGACGTCCATCGCCTCGGCGACGGGGAACCCGACCTTCCAACAACCGTCGCCCGAAGTGCTGGAGGCTCTCATGAAGCCGGCCGTCGAGGGGTCGCTCGACGAGATCATCGAGTCCGATCTGGCCGCCCGGCGACTGTGGGGCAGCCCCGACTGGCACGACGACGAAGTCACACGCGCCTACTTCCGGACCGCCTACCAGCGGGCTCGGCCCGACGGTGCCGCCTACCAGCGCCAGATCGATGCCGTCAACGGTGACGGCAACCGCGACGACGAGGTGGCCGCCATCACCCGCCCGTCCCTCGTCATCCACGGCACCCGCGACACGCTGATCCCGCCGGCCGCCGGCGAACATACCGCGGCGCTCATCGACGGGGCCGAGCTGGTCCTCATCGACGGTATGGGCCACGATCTGCCCGTGCAGATGTGGCCGCAACTCATCAGCTCGGTGACGGCCCTGGCCGCCCGCGCCGCCTGAGCTCCGCAACCGCGATCTCGCCAGCGCTCCCTCGGACTCGACGCCAACCAAGGAAACACACCATGGGCCCCCTCGCCGGAATCAAGGTCATCGAGATCGCGGGCATCGGCCCCGGTCCCTTCTGCGCCATGCTGCTGGCCGACATGGGCGCCGATGTGGTCCGCGTCGACCGTGCTGGTGCGGTACGGGGTGGCGACCCGGCGGCGCCACCGGCCGATGTCATGAATCGCGGCCGCCGATCCATCGGGGTCGATCTCAAGTCACCCGATGGGGTGGACACCGTGTTGGAACTGGTCAAGGGCGCCGATGCCCTGCTGGAGGGCTTCCGCCCGGGCGTGGCCGAGCGTCTCGGCATCGGTCCGGATGCGTGTCTGGGCGCCAACCCGGCGCTGGTGTACGGCCGGATGACGGGCTGGGGTCAGGAGGGCCCCTACGCGCCGACCGCCGGTCACGACATCAACTACATCGCACTCTCCGGTGCGCTGAGCATGATCGGGCGACAGGGCGAGGCCCCGGTGCCCCCGCTCAACCTGGTGGGCGACTTCGGTGGCGGCGGTCTGCTGCTCGCCTTCGGGATGGTGTGCGGGCTGCTCGAGGCCAGAGGATCGGGGAGAGGCCAAGTGGTCGACACGGCGATGGTCGACGGCGCGGCATTGCTCACCACCTTCATCTACGGTCTCCGGGCCATGGGTGTCTGGAACGACGAGCGGGGAGCCAACATGCTCGACACCGGGGCCCACTTCTACGACGTCTATCGGTGCCGTGACGGTGAGTACGTGTCGATCGGCTCCATCGAGCCCCAGTTCTACGCCGAGTTGCTCGAGCTCACCGGGCTGACCGACGCCGACCTGCCCGCACAGATGGATCGCAAGGCCTGGCCCGAGCTGAAGGCCCGCCTGGCGGGCGTGTTCGCGGCCAAGAGCCGAGCCGAGTGGTGCGCCATCATGGAAGGCAGCGATGTGTGCTTCGCCCCGGTGCTGTCGCCCGACGAGGCGGCTCGGCATCCCCACAACGTCGAGCGGTCGACCTTCGTCGACGTGGCCGGCGTGGTGCAGCCGGCCCCCGCGCCCCGGTTCAGCCGGACCGAAGCCGAGATCCAACGCCCGCCCGCTCACGCCGGCCAACACACCGACGACGTGCTGACCGACTGGGGCTTCGCCGAGGACCGCATCGCCGAGCTGCGCCAGTCGGGTGCCGTTGCCTGATGGCCACCGCGGTCTTCCTCCACGCCCACCCCGACGACGAGGCCATCGCCACCGGTGGCACCATGGCTCTGGCGGCCGAGGCTGGCCATCGGGTGATCCTGGTCTTCGCCACCCGCGGTGAGTGCGGCGAGCCGGTCGAGGGCGTGCTCGAAGACGGTGAGCAACTGGGCGATCGACGCGAACGCGAATCCGAACGAGCGGGCAAGATCCTGGGCGCCCAACGGGTGGCGTTCCTCGGCTACCGCGACTCGGGGATGATGGGCGAGCCGACCAACGACGACCCGACATGCTTCTGGGCGGCCGACGAAGACGAGGCCGCCGGCCGACTGGCCTCCATTCTTCGGGAGGAGGAGGCCGACCTCATCACCATCTACGACGACCACGGCGGCTACGGCCACCCCGATCACATCCAGGTCCACCGGGTCGGTCGAGCGGCGGCCGCCCGAGCCGGTGTCTCGCAGGTGTTCGAGTCCACCATGAATCGTGACCACATCCGGCGCGCCATCGGCGCCGCCATCGAGGCGGGTGCGGCCGACGACGACCTGCGGGAGCGCCACGCCACCCTCGACGATGACCACGAGCCCTTCGGCACCCCCGAGCGCGAACTGACCCATGCGGTCGATGTGCGGGCGATGCTGGATCGAAAGCGCGAGGCCATGGAGGCCCACGCCAGCCAGATCGGTCCCGACTCGTTCTTCATCGCCATGGACGACGAGCGCTTCGCCGACGCGTTCGGCACCGAGTGGTACATCGCCCATGGCGCCGTCCGGGTCGGCCCGCCGTTCGCTGCCGACCTGTTCGCCGACTTCCCGTGATACTCGGCTCGGCGGTGGGTGAGTTCCACGGCCAGTTCGCGTGGGTGGTCATCATCAGCAATGGCGCGGCTGGTGTGTGGGCGATGGCTGCCAACTGGCTGGAGTCGCTGCGGAGCCGGTCTCTCTGGATCTTCACCGCGGCCGCCGAAGCGACCATCCTCGTCCAGGTGATCCTCGGTGTGGTCGCCATGACCGGCGACGATCTCGAGGTGGAGCAGTTCCACATGTTCTACGGCTTCATCGCGCTGGTCAGCGTGGGGCTGATCTACAGCTAT
>JAOUEE010000181.1 GCA_029858875.1 Acidimicrobiia bacterium | reverse complement strand
GGCCGCTGTGAACCAGCGGACCCGCCACAGGTTGCGGGGGTCGGCGGCATCGGGGTCCACTCCCGAGAGCTGTTCGACCAGGTGAGGCGGCGCCAACGTGGGGTCGGCCATCTGGGCGAACGTGGGCAGGGCGATCCCGGCCTGGCGGAATCTCTTCACGGCCCGGTCACGGATCGCGGCGTCGACCACCTCGACCTCGAGGCCGTATCCGGTGGGGACCACCTCGAGCAGGGACATCGCTGGGCACCTTCCGGCCTACGGATCGATCGCACAGTCTGACCGTTCGTCGAAGCCGGGCCAACCCGACGAGGGCGACCTGACGGCCGGGCGCACGGAGTCGTCGGTGGGTCCGTCATGGATTCGTCGCCGCGGCTACGGTCAGGCGCCGTGACCGACGCCAGCGAGCACCGTGTTGCCCTGCGGGTGCGGGGCGTCTCGCGGTCCTTCGCCGACGTGCGGGCCCTGGCCGACGTCGACCTCGACATCCGGTACGGTGAGGTACTCGCGGTGCTGGGTGAGAACGGTGCCGGCAAGACCACGCTGATGCGCATCCTCAGCGGCCTCGATCAACCGACCAGCGGCGAGTTGTACCGCGGTGAGGAACGATACGCCCCCCGAGCGCCGCGTGAGGCGGTCGAACACGGTGTCGCGCTCGTGCAACAGCACTTCGCGCTGGTGCCCACCATGACTGCGGCCGAGAACCTGCTGCTGTTCAGGGCTCAGCGCGACCGTCGGACCTCCCGTGAGCAGGCGGCCCGCGATCTCCGGACGCTCGGTGCCGACCTGGGATTCGACATCGACCCCGGCGCCCGGGTGGGCGATCTGTCGGTGGGTGAGCGGCAGCGGCTGGAGCTGTTGCGGGCCCTCGACGCCGATCCCGAGGTGCTGCTCCTCGATGAACCCACCGCCGTGCTCACCGACGCCGAGGCCGACTCGCTCCTCGAGGTGATCCGGCGCCTCGTCGCCGACAGTGGCCGGGCCGTGGTGCTGATCACCCACCGCCTGCGCGAGGTGGTGACCGGCGCCGACCGGGTGATGGTGCTGCGCAATGGTGAGGTCGTCAGCCCGGCGGCCGCCGTCGGCGAACGCGACGCGGACCAACTGGCCCACGAGATGGTGGGGGCGGAGGTGCCGGCCATCGCCCGGCACAACGCGGCGCGCGGCGAGGTGCTGGTGTCGGTCGACGGCCTGGCCGCCTCGCGCCTGCGACACGCCGACTTCCAGGTGCACCGGGGCGAGATCCTGGGCATCGCCGGCGTCGACGGCAACGGTCAGGTCGCTCTCGAGTCGGCCATGGTCGGCCTGCTGCGGCCCGAGCAGGGTCGCATCGTGGTGCACGGGAAGGAGTTGGGCGGAGTTCGTCCCCGCGAGCGCATCGCCGACGGGGTGGCGTACATCCCGTCCGACCGTCACGAACGGGCTGTCGTGGGACCCATGCGCTGCGACGAGAACCTGCTGCTGGGCCGCACCCGCCGACGGTTGCGGCCCGACCCGGGCGCGGCCGAGGTCATGGCCGCATGGTCGGTGAAGGGCGAGCTCGATCACCCGGCCGACTCGCTGTCGGGCGGCAATGCCCAGAAGCTGGTGTGTGCCCGCGAACTGCGTGACGACCCCCGGCTGGTGCTGGCCTGCCAGCCGACGCGGGGCCTCGATCCGGGCGCAGCCGGTCAGCTGCGGCAGGCGCTGCTCGATTTCGCCGACGCGGGCGGCGGCGTGGTGTGGATGTCGGCCGACCTCGACGAGTTGCTCGAGGTGGCCGACCGCATCCGGGTCATGTTCCACGGCCGCCTGGGTGAGGCGATCGAGCCCCCCTTCGACCGAGGATCCATCGGTTTGGCCATGGCGGGGGTCTCGTGACCACGATCGACGCACGCCCCGCCACCCCCACCCGCGGCCTGTCGCACGCCACCCGGGCTCGCATCACCACCGTGCTCACGCCGGTGGCTTCGGTCATGGCGGCGCTGCTGGTCGGCGCGGTGCTGATCGCCTTCGCCGGCGAGAACCCGGTGGACATCTACCGCACGATGTTCAGCGAGGCGCTCTTCACCCGGTCGGGCTGGCGCGAGACACTGCTGCAGGCCACCCCACTGGCTCTCATCGCTGTCGGCCTCGGGCTCGGTTTCCGGGCCGGGGTCTGGAACATCGGCGCCGAGGGACAGCTCATCGTCGGCGCGGTGCTTTCCATCGCGGTCATCGGCTCTGTCAACGACGCTCCCGGCATCGTGCTCATCCCGCTGGGCCTGGTCCTCGGAGCGGTGGGTGGCGCGCTGTGGGCCTCGATCGCCGGCTACCTGGCGGTGCGGCACGGGGTCAACACGGTCATCTCCACGCTGTTGTTGGTGTTCATCGCCGAGCCCTTGCTCAACTGGGCCGTCCGCAGCCCGCTGAAGGACCCCGAGAGCTTCCTCCCGCAGAGTCGGGTCATCGGCAACGCCACCCTGCCCCAGATGGGCTTCCTCGATCTGCACATCGGCTTCCTCCTCGTGCTGATCGTGGTGCCGGTGGCCAGCTATGTGCTGCGCCGCACCCGGTTCGGTTTCCTCATCCGGGCCCACGGCGGCAACCGGTTCGCGGTGTACGCCAACGAGACCCGCGAGTCGGTCATGCCGATGGCCATGTTGGTGCTCGGTGGATCGCTGGCCGGAATCGCCGGGTTCATCCAGCTGGCCGGCGTGCAGACGCGTGTCGGCTCTGGGACCGCGGCCGGCTTCGGGTTCACCGCCATCATCGTGGCCATCCTGGGCCGCAACGATCCGGTCGGCGTGCTCATCGCCGCCGTGGCGCTGTCGGCCATGCTGGTCGGAGCCGAAGCCGCCCAGCGCGACTCGGGCCTGCCGGTGGCGCTGGTGCAGTCGGTGCAGGCGCTGGTGGTGATCTTCGTGGCCGCGGGCGATGCCGTTGCCTCCCGGGTGAGCGCCCGTCGGGCTCGCCGACGATCGAGGGCGGTGCTCCCGTGAGCTTCGATCCCGTTCCCGTGCTGGCCCAGAGCGACATCGTCACCCTCACGTTCTGGACGGCCGTGCTCGCTTCGGGCATGCGCCTGGCCGTGTCCACCGGCGTGGCCGCGATCGGGGAGATGATCACCGAGCGCAGCGGGGTGTTGAACCTCGGTCTCGAAGGCGTGATGCTGGCCGGCGGCTTCGCCGGATTCGCGGCTTCCTTCGAGTCGGGGTCGCCGTGGGTGGGCCTGCTCGCGGGCCTGCTGGCCGGCGCCTTCGTCGGCGCCGGCTTCGCCCTGCTGGTGGTGTACCTCCGAGTCGACCAGGTGGTCGCCGGGCTCGGCCTCACCCTGTTCGCCATCGCCTTCACGTCGTTCCTGAACCGCGAGATCTACGGCGGCGGCACCAGTCCCCCTCGTGCACCCAAGCCCGGTGTGGTCGAGATCCCCGTGCTGAAGGAGATCCCCCTGCTCGGCGAATCGCTCTTCAGCCAGAACGTCGTGGCGTATGTGGCCATCGGCGTCGTGGTGGTGATCGCCGTCGCCCTGCGCCGCAGCTACTGGACCATCGTCATCGACGCGGTGGGAGAGACCCCCAGCGCGGCCGACGCGGCCGGACATTCCGTGCGGTTGGTCCGCTTCGCAGCCACGGTCATCGGATCGGCATTGGGCGGGCTGGCCGGAGCCCTGCTGATCGTGGGTCAGCTCGGGTTCTTCAACTCGAACATCACCGCCGGTCGGGGATGGATCGCCCTGGCCCTGGTGATCTTCGGTCGCTGGCGACCGGGACTCATCGTCGCCGGGGCGCTGTTGTTCGGTGTCCTGGATGCGCTCCAGTTCCGGTTCCAGACCCTCGACAGCGCCGTGCCCTTCGAGTTCCTCATCGCTCTGCCCTTCGTGGTCACGCTGCTGGCGCTCACGATCGGGAGCCGGTCGGCCGCCGCTCCATCGGCGCTCACCATCCCCTTCGTCCGGGCCACCGAGGACTGAGGTGAACCATCCGGCCGGGGTTCGCCCGGTCCGGCGGCCGCTGACAGACTGGGAACCGAGCCGCCGGTTCGGAGGAATCGGGCGTTTCACTGTCTGCCCCGGGAGCCGTCGATGAGCCTCACCGAAGTCTCTGCCGTCTGCACGGATCGAGTCATCCTCGACCGGTGGCACCCGATTTCGGCGCTGGCCGAGACCACGCCGGTTCCCCAACGCACACAACTGCTGGGTGCGGCGATCGCCCACCGTCGGGTGGGCGACCCAGAACCGGAGGTGTGGCTGGTCGACGACGCGGAGACCCCCGACGCCGGACCACCACTGCCGGTGTTGGTCCGCTATGGCTATGTGTGGACCAGCCTCGGCGATCCGATCGACCTCTTCGAGATCCCCGAGTTCGACGAACCCGATCGCCGTCGCCTCAACGCCGGCAGCATCCACGTGGCCACCTCGGCCCCGCGGGCGGTCGAGAACTTCCTCGATCTGGGACACTTCCCGTACGTGCACACCGGTCTGCTGGGCGCCGAGCCCCACACCGAGGTCACCGAGTACGACGTGGACATCGTCGACGGTGAGATCTGGGCCACCCGGTGCCAGTTCTTCCAGCCGCAGGCGGCCCAGAACGCCAGCGGGGGGCAGATGACGCAGTACACCTACCGGGTACCTCACCCGTACTGCGTCCTGTTGTACAAGTCGTGTGCCATCGACCCGACCCGCCGCGACACCATCGGGCTGTTCCTCCAGGCCACATCACCGGAGACCTGCCGGGCCCACAACTTCCTCTGCATGGTCGACGAGGAGAGCACCGACACGCAGCTGCGACGGTTCCAGCAGCTCATCTTCGGACAGGACAAGCCCATCCTCGAGAACCAGCAGCCGAAGCGCCTGCCCCTCGACCCGCGGGTGGAGACGCCCATCCGAGCCGACAAGAGCGCCATCACCTATCGGCGGTGGCTCACCGAGCTCGGCGTCCGCTACGCCGTCGTGCCGGCCGACTGACCGGGGTCCGAGATCCCGATGCCGACCCCGCCCGACACCGCCTGGTACCCCGTCGCTCGCAGCGACGATGCTCCGGCGCGCCACATCTTCCATGGGCAGCTGCTGAGTCAGGAGCTGGCCGTGTGGCGGGCCGACGACGGCTTCGTGAACGTATGGCAGAACCGGTGCCTGCATCGAGGTGTGCGGCTGACCGTCGGCGACAACGACGGGGGCGAACTGGTCTGTCGCTATCACGGCTGGCGGTACGCCAACCGCAGCGGCGGCTGCACCTACATCCCCGCCCATCCGGCCGACGCCCCCGCCCAGACCATCTGCAACACCGTGTTCCCGTCTGTCGAGCGCTTCGGCCTGATCTGGACCACGCTCGGTTCCGACGGCGAACCGCCACTGGTGGACACCTTGGAGGGCGCCTCGGAGTTCGGGCTCCGGCCGCTGCCGGTGAACGCCCCCGCCGACGTGGTGCTCGACCACCTGGGGTCGTACCGGTTCGCGCCCGCGGGCGCCCTCACCGGAGACCCCGCCGTCCGAGTGGCGGGCATCGGCGATGCCAGCATCGAGCTGGTGTCCACCGCCGACGGCCACGAGTCGGCGGCGGTGTTCTTCGTCCAGCCCGTCGACGCGGCGCGCTGCGTCATTCGAGGCGTGCTGGCCGCCACGCCCGGCGAGGCCTTGGCGATCCCGGTCCTGCGCCACCACAACCACCGGCTGTCGGTCCTGCGCGACCGGATCGAGTCGAGCGTCGTCGGCCATCCGCCGGGTGCGTCGCCGGCTCCGGCCGCACGGGCCGATGAACGGTCGGTGGTCCCCGCCGACCGGGCCGGCCTTCACCACGTGCGGGTCGGCCGTCGTTGGGACGAAGCCGATGGCATCGTCGGCTTCGCCCTCGAGCCCATCGAGGGCCAGCTGCCGGCCTTCCAGCCCGGCGCCCACATCGATGTCCACCTGCCCAACGGCCTGGTTCGGCAGTACTCCCTCACCAACGGGCCGGGCCAGACCCGCCACTACCTGCTCGCGGTGAAACGCGAGCCGCAATCGTCGGGCGGTTCGTCATACCTGCACGAATCGCTTGCCGAGGGCGACGAGCTCCACGTGTCCGCGCCGCGCAACAACTTCCCCTTGCGGCGTGATGTCACCCGGACCCTCCTCATCGCCGGTGGTATCGGCATCACCCCGCTGGTCTCCATGGCCCACGCGCTGTCTCACGCAGGGCTCGAACACGAGCTCCACTACTTCGCCCGCGGCCCCGAGCACCTGGCGTTCGCCACCGAGATCGATCGACTATCGACGAGGTTGATCACCCATCTGGGTCTCTCACCCGAGGCCACCGGTGTCGCGCTGCGCACGATGGTGGCCGACCCCGGACCCGACACGCAGATCTATGTGTGCGGTCCGGGCCCGCTGATCCAGGCCACTCGGGACGCCGCCGCGGCCGCCGGGTGGCCCGACCAGGCCGTGCACTTCGAGTACTTCGCCAACCCGACCGTGCTCGACCAGAGCTCCTCGTTCGAGGTCAGTCTGGCCCGCTCGGCCCTCACCGTCTCGGTTCCGGCCGGGCGCACCATCCTCGAGGTCCTGCGCGACCACGGGATCGCCGTGCCCGCGTCGTGCCAACAGGGCGCCTGCGGCACGTGCAGCACCCGAGTGCTCGAGGGCGAACCGGCCCATCAGGACGTGTACCTGAACGACTCCGAGCATCGGGCCGGCGACGCCATGATGATCTGTGTGTCGCGATCGCATTCCGACCGACTGGTGCTGGACATCTGAGGAGGACGGTGTGCTGAAGCTGTACGACTACGAGCTGTCGGTGAACTGCTACAAGCAGCGCCTGCTTCTCGGCATCCTCGACGTGCCCTACGAGGTCATCCCCGTCGACTTCTTCCCCGGCTGGGAGCACAAGAGCGAGGCCTTCGCGGCGATCAACCCGCTGGGACACATCCCGGTCATCGACGACGACGGCTACGTCCTGCGTGACGCCCACGCCATCCTCGTCTACCTCGCCTCCCGCTACGATCCCAGCGGTCGCTGGTATCCGACCAGCGATCCCCAGCTGTTGGGTGAGGTAGCCCAGTGGCTGTTGTTCGCCGAGGGCACCACCAACACGGCCTCGGCGGCGCGTCTGCACGACAACCTCGGATACGACTTCGACATCGAGGCGGTGCGGACCGGCGCCCACCGGCTGTTCCGTGTGCTCGACGAGCACCTGTGGTTCGCCGAGCGCCAGCAGCGCCCATGGGTCTGCGCGGCCTCGCATCCCACCATCGCCGACCTGGCGCTGTTCCCCGACGTGGTGCTCTCCGAAGAGGGCGGCATCTCACGGATCGACTACCCCGCTCTGCGTCGGTGGACCGATCGGGTCAAACGCATCCCCGGGTTCTCGCCCATGCCAGGCATCTTCCCGGCCACGCCGGCATCCACGGGCTGACCATCTCACCGGCCGAACACGACACACAGCGTTCATGCCACCCGCGTCGACGAGGCCAGACAAAGCTGCAAGAGTACGGGCGGTCGGCGCCGGCCGACGGCAGGCAATCCGGAGGGAAGCAATGGGTAAGTCTCTGAAATGGTTGATGGCGTTGCTGATCACGTTGTCGCTCGTGGCCGCATCCTGTGGCAGCGACGACGACGGTGACGGTGACGGTGGGGACAGCACCACCACCACCGCCGGAAGCGACGGTGACGAGGCGGCCGACGGCGCCGACGAGGCCGCCGACACCGCCACCGACACCGCGACGGGTGAGGGTGTACGGGTGGCGCTGGTGCTGCCCGGCGAGATCAACGACCTGTCGTGGAACCAGCAGATGTACGAAGGCGCACTGGCCCTCCAGGACGAGGGCCTCGTCAGTGAGGTGGCATTCACCGAGCTGGTACCCGAGGGTGATGCCGAGCGAGCCATTCGGGGCTACGCCGACGATGGCTTCGAGCTGGTCGTGGCCCACTCGTT
>JAOUEE010000180.1 GCA_029858875.1 Acidimicrobiia bacterium | reverse complement strand
TGTGGAACCCGCCTCCGTTCACATCGGCGAAATCGACCTGGGAGTTGTCGATGGGCGTGAAGCTGCCGTTCAACGTGCCGTCGCCCAACTCCCCGGAGGTGTTGCGCCCGAACGCCCACAGCTGACACCCCGTGGTTACGAGCACCATCGCGGTGAGGAACACACCGAACCGGACCCCCCTGGAACCCAGCCTCACCCGTGGCGCCACCATCGAGCCCATGACACTCCCCTGTCGCTCGACGTCATGGTCGCCCAGGATCAGGTGGTGGTCAATCGCGTCGAGGCGAACCTCGACCCGGCGACCGCCACCGCCGAGTCCCCTGAGATCGCCGAGAGGAATCGGGCCCGCAGTGTCCCCTTCCCCGTCACGTGGCGGGGCGAGTTCAGACAGGAGTGGGCGGGTCCCGGCGTGCAACGGTCAAGACGCTGTTGTCGTGTCGAGGTGGGTCTGGGCGGGATCCTGCCGTTGAACCACGGACTCCACGACGCGGTCGCCGACATCACCGAGAACGATCAGTCGTTGTCCACCGGTCGATGATCGCCGCCCGGCGACAGATCGGCCACCAGGATCTGCCACGACCCGATCACCGAGCGATCCGGGCTCGGTCCGACCAGCCGGTAACCATGACGCACGAACCCGTGAGCCTGCTCGCGACGTGTTTCGCTCCACACCTGGGCGAGCCCCAGCTCACGGGCCAGGCTGAGTCGGGAAACGATGATCCGCTCCGCCAGACCTTCGCCCTGGCGCCCGGGGTCGACCACCAGACGGCCAGCGACGCCGATGGGAAGCCGCATCTCCTCGACGTAGGGAGCGAAGCTGGTTTCCTCGGGCAGAGCTGACGCATCGGCGCACACGGTCACCCGGCCAGCGGCCACCAGATCGTCGCTGCCGCGGTCATGTACCACGCAGTGCAGCGACGAACGGTCATGTTGGTCGAGCCCGAACCGTTGCCTCGCCGTGTCAGGCCCGAGGATCGGCGCCCAGGCTCGCACTCGCAGGTCCTCGACGGCGCGAAGCGCCTCGGGGGCCTCGTCGCCCCGCAGAATGGTGACGGCGTCGGTCAAGACCAGAACCGCAGGGTGTCCGGAGCGACGACACCGATGAACGAACCGAAGGCCAGGCGGTTCTCACAGGTTGCCACCGTGTGGTAGTTGCGCGAGTTGAGGACGAGAATCTCGCCCGGTCGCGGCGCGATGGCGAACCTGGTGGCGCCCTCCACGACGGTTGCGTCGTAGAAGTACTCCCCGGGCACCAGGTGGTCGTCGTCGGCTGGGCACCACTGACGGTCCCAGATGATCAGTTCATCGGTGGGGGCACAGACCAGGTACAGATTCCACGCCAGCTGCGCTCGAACCTCGCCCACCGCCCATCCCGGTGAGTCCTGTGGCGAGAAGTCGACATGCACCGGTGTGGTGCCGTTGCGGAGTTTCCCGTTGCCGGCCCAATACGAACCGAAGCCGGGCTCCGACATCAGGTCGACGTCGTAGCCGAGCGCGCCGAGCGCCGCCATGAACCGGTCGAGCGGCCAGAAGCTGGCCTGTCGAACCCGGTCGGCGAAGCCCTGCTGCTCGCGAGCTGCGGCGAAGTACGCCTCCTTGGAACCCCGCACCCCCTGTTCGAACTGGCTGATGCCGAGGCGAGTGACCTCGGCGATGCTGTTGGTGCGAATCGATCCGCGCAGCAGGAGCTGTGCGAGGCCCGCTATCTCGTCCTCGGACGCGAACCGGTCCAAGCGCACGGCCACGGCCTCTCCACCGATGAGCGCGTCCATCGAGCCCTTCGTGAAGGGAGCGACCCGATGGCTGTCAGCCATCTGCGGTGTCTCTTGTCGCCGACACCAGGCGATCGGTGGTCGGTCTGAGCTCGAGCTCTCCGAGCCAGATCAGAGAGGTCACGGCCCCCATGACCTGCTGCTTCTCGAGCGGTCGCAGCGACGAGAACCGCTCGATCCCGTCGCGCAAGGCATCCGGATCGACCATGTCGTAGAGCGCGCTGTCGGGGCAGCGATCCACGATGTCCCGCAGCACGCGGGTGCGCTCGGTCCGAGATCTGGGCCGGGCGACCCGACGGGAGTTGATCGGCCCGCGGGTGGCCTCGGGCCTCGGCGCGGTCGCCGTTCTCCAGGTGTCGTTGGCGAAGGGCAACTCGGCCAGCGACGCCGACCCTCGTGTCACCAGACGCTGGTGCACGTGCTCCGTGCTGCGGGCATCACAACCCATCTCGAACGCCCCCCGTATGGCCGCGGGCGAGTAGAAGGGCAGCACCCGGTTGGGGTGGCTCTCCACCAGCGGCCCCTGCCAGCGGGGCAGGTGACAACCAAGGAAGTAGGCCGGGCGCAGGTCTTCGGGACCACGGATCCGGTCGCGGGCCGACAGGTGAAACGCCACCGCCTCGTCGGTCAGCTGCTGCGCGGCGTCAGGGCGGAGCAGACCCGCATCACCGAACTTGCGGAACCGACGAAAACGATCGGCCGCGTCGTCCCAGTCTCGGGGCTGGGCGTCGGCCACACCCTGATTGGCCGTCCGGTAGGACTCGCCGAGGAGCCCCGAGATCACCGGTGCCGTGCGTTGATCGGGCAGGCGGCTCTCGTGGCAGTTCGACATGCCCGATGTGGCCTGGACGTGAATCCGGTACCGGTCGGCCATCGACAACTCCGAGCGCGACGCCGACCCGGGGGAACGTCGATGATGGTCGAGGTCGAGTTGCGTGGCGATCGTGTGGGCGATCTGCACGTCGGGCAGGGAGTCGGGACCGTAGGTGACGTATCGGAACTCATCCTGCAGCCCGGCCCCGGCCGTGATACCGAGGAGGAGTCGCGAATCCTTGCCCCCGGTGAGCTCGAACCATGGTCGCTCAGAGCTGCGGGCCAAGGTCGTCCGCAGACAGCGCACGACATCGGCGGCCAGGAGCTCCCCGACCTCGTCGGGATCGCGGAGGGGCGCGCCGGGATCCACATCCCACGGCACGCGACCCTGCACGATCTCGGCCCGCCCGTTGCGCAGGTGTACGACTTCGCCCGCCGCCAGCGCTCTGACTCCGTCGAACCCCGTCTCGTCACCAATGAGATAGGCGGCGAACGACAGCCAGGCGCCGCACCGGGTGCTTCGGGTCGGGCGCCGCCCGGTGCACCGGCCGATCGCGTCGGCAACCAGGTCGGCGCGATCACTCACCACGGTGAAGCTCGCCTCTTCGGCGACGTACAGGGGGTGCAGACCCAGGGGGTCACTGGCAACGAACCCGTTCCCCTCCCGGTCGATCGATGCCAGGGCGTAGGCGCCGCCCAGGTCCATCGCGGGATCCCAGCCAGGGGACGACGCCGCGAACGCGATGGCGTGCAACACCGAAACGCCGGGTAGCCAGACTTCATGCCGGGGCCATGGAGATCCGCTGACGAGCACGGTGTCGGGGCCCGTCGTCATGGTTGTCGAGCCGTCCCGTTCCCAGCAGGCGACGTGCACCGAGCCCGAGCGGTCCGACCATCGGTGTGTTCGGACCGGCGTCCAGGCGAGCGACAACGGCGTCGTCTCGCCCGGGAGCGCCGCCGCGGAAGGAGGCAACGGCCGATCGGGCGATGCCACTACAACGAATCGATTGGTCACCTCGTAGGACTCCCGCTGGTATTGTCATTCCCGACGCGAACATCACATTGGCGGCTCGGGCCGGACCTGTCCAACGTCGCGCCGACAATCAGCTGTGCAGTTCCTCGACGAGACGGGCCGACAAAGAGTCGCGACCTTGGGCGTCGACATGGAGGAGGTCGACCATTCGGTCGTCGCCGACGACGCTGCGCAGGTCGATGATCTCGACGTCGGGTGCGAGGCGGGCGAGTCGAGCCAGCGCCCGGTCATGGCCCTCTGCGCCGTCGGGATGCGCGGCCACCACTTCGCTGTGGATCGGCATGACCACCAGGGTGACTTGCGCTCCGGCCGCGGTTGCCGCCCCGGCGGCGGTTGCGACCGCCGTCATCTCCTCTACCGAAGGTTGGGGGTCGGAGTAGCGATCGAGCTGGGATCGGTGTCGGGCCAGCACCTTCTCGTCGGTTTCCTGGAGCGCCGGATCCCGGCTGGCGAATCGATCGAGCCAGTCGGCGCCGATCGGAGAGCTGGACGAGACCGGCGAGCCGGCCGGACCCAGCACCCAGTCGAGCCGATCCCCATCCGCCTCCGACGCGACGGGGCCGAATGCGCGACGGCGCAGGTCGGCCGGCTCGGTGATGGGCAGTGACCCCGTACGCACGTGCAACTCATGGGTGTTCAGGGCCCAGATGATCCGAGTCGGAACGACGCCCAGCGAGCGGATCTCGGCCAACCATTCACCCACCACGGGCAAGGAAGCGCCCACGAGGCCGACATTGAGGGCGTCCTGGTCGAGAGCAGAGGCCACGATCTCGGCGTCGATGCCCCGATAGGCGATCGACGAGCCGACGATCAGCGTCTCCGGTGCGGTCGAACGTGCAACCGCATCTCGCAGTCCTGCCGTGAACCCGAGATGCTGACTCGAGAACCAGAGATTGCTGGCACCAACGGGATGGCGTCCTGACAGCGTGTGATCGAGACGCTCCACCGCACGTACCGCGGCGGGTGCCATCTCGACCGGACGATCGCTCGTCGGGAGGTCGTCGTAGGTGTGCGGTACCTCGTCGGAGCCTCGGACCAGACGATCGAGATCATCGAGCTTCCCGATCACCACCCGCATCTTCCCGCTCCAGGCGGCGGGATCCTCACAGCTGGGCCCAACGGACTCGAGGGCGGAGAACAACTCGTCCACCGCGCCGCTCACCGAATCGGTGCCGGGCGGGTCGACGCCGACGAGACTGGCTGGCGCGAGATCGCAACCGCCCTGAGCCACGATCACCTGGTAGAGCACATCGAGTAGCGCACGCGCTTCGGGCTGCCCCACCAGCTCGCCTGGCGCGAGCTCGGTCACGATTGTGGGCGTCGATGGTGATGAGCTGCTCGAAGAACAGGACACCAGCAAGAAGGCGGCGAGTACCAGACCGCACAGGCGAGACCCTGGGGCCCGGACGACGTTGGATGGCTCCAGGTGAGGCATGGTCGAGGTGGCAGCGTAGCCCCCCGAGCCTGGCGACGAGACGCCCGCCGGGCTCGGGCGAACCCACGCCGGTGATCAAGGGCAATGAGCGCCGAGCTGGTCCACCAGGAACTCGCCGTAGGCCTCTCGCCCCGGGAGCGCCAGGTGGCCCTCCTGATCGAGAAACCAGTTCGGGTGGGCCGCGCTGTACGCCTTCCAGTCGGCGACCGCGCTGATCGTGCCGAGGCTCTGGAGGAGCGCGATGCGATCGTTGATGCTCGTGATGCCTGCGGGCTCGTAGACGATGGTGACGGCGATCCGGCACGGCACGCCGGCGACGTCATATGCCGACCACACGTCGTCGAGCTCGGAGGCGACCCATTCGGGTCCACAGACAAGCGACAGGTCGCAGGCCTCGGCATCGTTGGTGCCGATGTTGATGATGGCCGCGTCGGGAACGAAGCCGAGGTCGTTGAGCACGGGATCGTCGGCGGCCCGGAAGTCGGCCATCAGCCACCCGTTGCCCGCCCGCACGTGCGTCCACCATGCAGTCTGCTCGGCGAGCTCCTCCTTGATGTGTGACTGGGCCGAGACGGTGATGGAGTCGCCGCCGACCAGCACCCGGGGCACACCCTCGTACTTGTTCACGCCGGGCTGATCGAGTCGTCGGTACGGCACACAGCTGGCAAGGATCACGGCGGCTGCACAGAGCACCACCAACCAGCGACCCAATCGGCCACCACCGAAATGTATCGACATGCCGCTCACCCTAGGCGGTGTTTCGAGTGCTCGGCGTGGGAAGGCCACCTCGGCGATGAGCGACCGGTCTGCGCACGACCCGGCGCGTATCGTCGGCATTGTCGCTCCCGGCCATCGGTGGACGGTGCCGAACACGGCGCTGGTTGGTCGCCCGCGACGGGAACTGGACGTGGTGACTGCGGATTGGGCCGCCGACCTCGAAGCTGCCGGTCTCCTGATCGAGGCGTGGGGCCGAGATCATCCAGATCGACGCGCCGACAAGCGGACGTGGGCCTGTCGAGCGGCGGGGACTGCCGCAGCGTCGGTCGAACGTGGATTGACCGAGCGGATCATGGCCAGCCTGAACTCGTGCCGTCAGCCGTAGCGCGGCCACTGGGCGGCGACGCAGGGGACCTCGGGGCGCCACGAGGTGGTGTCTCGCAGTTGACGGTTGGCGATGCGCAGGGAGCGCATCATGGCGCGGGCGGGTGCGCCGCCCAGCGCGACCAGCCGATCGGGGATCCGTCGCAGGCGATCACGGCCGACGGTGCCCGCCATGGCGGCCGAGAGCTCGCCGCGCGTCGCGGGCTGGTCCTCGGCCACGTTGTAGATGCCACTGGGGGCGTCGAGGGCGCTCACGACGGCGGTGGCGGCGTCGCCGATGTCGACCATCGAGAAATAGCTGTCGACCGGGCCCGGCAGCGGGAACCAGCCTCGGTTGGTCGCGGCAGCGAACATCGATTGGTGGGCGCTGTCGTCGGCCACGAACATGGCGAAGCGCAGCACCACACCCTGTCCGGCATCGGCGGCGAAGCGGACGGTGTGCTCCTCGGCCATGCTCGCGGCGCGAGTGCCCCAGTGGTGCTGGATCTCGCGTTGTTCATCGATCCACTCGTCACCCGCGTCGGCGTACGGGAAGGCGATCGACTCCTGCACGAAACGGCCCACCCCGCTCGCTCGGGCCGCCTCGGTCATGATCTTCGACCCCTCGGCACGGATCCGATCATTGGTGCGCCAGCCCCGACGAGTGCCTGCGGCCAGGCCGCTGGGGATGTTGGTGGCCAGATTGAGCACGGCATCGTGGCCCGCCACGGCCTTCTGCATGGCCTCGGCGTCGAACATCGAAGCCACCACCGGGTCCGCCCCCTGGGCAGCGAGCTGGCGGGCCTTGGCGTCGGTGCGGGCCAGACCATTGACGTCGTGGCCACAGGCAACCAGCAAGGGCACCACCCGCCGCCCCAGGACGCCGGTGCCACCGGTGACGAAGATCTGCATGTCAGGAACCTCCCTTGTCGAGGGCGCTCACCAGCCAGGTGAAGGCCCGTTCCATCTGTTGGGGATCGACGGTGGCGTCGAGCTCGGCGCAGAGGTCGGCCAGGGTGGTGGCGGCCAGCTCGTCTCGCCAGGCCTGCTCGGCGGCCCACATGCGCCGGGCGATGCCACAGGGCCGAACGTATCGCTCGGCCGGCACCGCGCTGGGCCCGCGTTGGCGGATCTCCGAGCACCGGAAGGCTGGTTCGGGTCCCTCGATGGCCAACACGACGTCGAGCAAGCTGATGGCGGTGGGGGAGCGGGCCAGCTGGTAGCCGCCGTGTCGGCCACGCCGAGTGCTGACGAGGTCGGCCGCGCTGAGCAACTGGAGCTGCTTGGCCAGGTAGGCGGGGGCGACACCGTGGAGCTCGGCCAGGACACCGGCCGGCACGGCGATACCCTCGGGCAGCGCGGCGAGCACCGTGCAGCAGTGCAGTGTCCATTCGGTGCCGTCGCTGAGCCGCATATCCGGATGATAGATATCCGGATGAAGATCGTCCAGATATGGGTCAGGTCGGTGGCCGCCAGCCCAGGCAGAACTCGTTGCCCTCGGGATCGCGCATCACCACGTTGCGATGGCCGGTGTCATCGGGGAACTCCTCCTCCCACGCCAACGAACCACCCAGAGCTTCCAATCGAGCGATCTCGGCATCGAGGTCGCCGGTGCACTGGTGACCCAGGTGGACGCGGTTCTTCAGGGACCTGGGCTCGGGCACGGTGACGAACTCGAGGTAGAGCGCCCGAACGCCGGCGCGGGCAACGACGGAGGTGGTGTCGAGGGCCG
>JAOUEE010000179.1 GCA_029858875.1 Acidimicrobiia bacterium | reverse complement strand
GCTCGACCTGGTGGGCCGATACCTGCCTCAACCGGTCATCCAGGAGACGAGCAGCCCGACCGGGATCAGGATCCACGGAAGGGCGGCGAGGACGAGGGCGATGAGGGCGAAGGCACGGGCCGGGTCGTGGGGCGGATCGCCGCAGCGACCGATGGTCTGCCACAGCGCGGCCATGGGGCGATCGGTGGTCAGTTGGATGCGCCGCCGGGCCACCGCCGCACTTCGGAGGATGACCCACGCCGCGCCGGCCACCACCAAGCCGACGACGACCACGGCCACGATCTTGGTCCACAGCGAGGCATTGGCTGCCGCGATGGCGCCGGTGAGGACCCGGGCGCCGGCCGACACCACCGCCCCACCCAGGAGGAAGGCGGGCACGCCCACCACACTGCGCTTGAACCCAGTGGCCAGCCGCTCCATGTGCATCCGAGCCCGCGTCAGCATGCGTCGGGCCGGGTCATCCGGAGCGCAGTTGGCCTCGCGTCGGGTGTAGAGACGCAGCATCCGGTCGGCCAGCATCGCCTGGTGACTACGGACGATGAAATGGGCGACCAGCTGGGTGAGGTAGGCCGCCACCGGGCTCAGCGGCCCCAGCCCCCGCACCTCCACCCGGCGGGCCCCGTTGCGGTCGAGCACCTCCAACGAGCGCACGGCCAGGGCGTGGGCCTCGACGAAGCGCTGAGGATGGCCGAGCGGTCGCCGTGAGGACAGCTCGAGGACGATGTCGCGGTCGACATCGTCCTGGGCGCCGAGGGAGCCGAGTTTGGCGTCGGCCGCGTCGGTGTCGCTCTTGCGGAAGGCCTGGAAGGCGGCGAACTTCTCGTCGATCTCGTCGAGTAAGACGTCGGCCGGCACCGAGGGATCGGCCTCGGTCGGCGGGTGGCTCATGGCGTCAGACGATAGTGACCCGTCGCCGCCGAGGTGCGGGACCGACCGGGGCACCGTCGTGGGGCGCGGCTTCAGTCGTAGCTGGCCTCGACGGTCCACTGGCCGGCCTCGAGGTTCAACAACCGGGCGGCTCCGTCGCTGGTGACCACCTGGAAGCGGGCCCGACGGCGGTGACGGCGGGGGTCCCACCACCGCTCGTCGATCAACCAGGGACCGGCCCACACCTCGACCTCCAGCCAGGGACCGTCGTCGACCGACAGGCTCCGAGGAGCACCCGAGGCCAATCCCCGTCCGGTGACCATCACCGGCTCCCCCTGCGCATCGACCACCTTCGCCGGTGGCGGATCGGGATGCACCAGGGCCGGAACCGGACGGGGAACCCTGCCCGGCCAAGGGGCATCGACCACCTGTCGATCCACCGGAAACACCGACCGTTCCGTCAGATCGACCGCGGCCAGTGAGACCAACTCGATGTCGTCGCCCGCGCCACGCCCTCCCCGGCGCTCGGGTACGCGAACGGCATCGGGATCGAGCAGACCCTGCACCCGGGCCAGCGCCCGGGCGGCTCGCTCGTCGGCCGCCGACTCGCCGCCCCAGAACCCCAGTTGCCGACCGGTGGCGGGAACCACCTGATCAGGGACCAGGGCCAGCCGGATGAGCGGCCCCGAGGGCCGCACAGCCGGCGCCGCGTTGAGCCATCCATCGAGTTGCCAGCGCACCCGGTCGGCCATGGCTCCGGCCGACAGCGCCCCCTCGTGGCGCCAGAGCCGCACCAGGGTCTCGCCGTGCTCGGTCTCGGCTTCGACCGCCACCCGGAGGCAGGCCAACCCGTCGTGTCGGAGTCGGGCGTGAAGCTGTTCGGCCATGGTGCGGGCCACGAAGGCAGCCTGATCGACCCGGTCGAGTGGTGGGTCGAGCGCGACACTCACCTCCATGTCGGGAGGGGGTTGACGGGCATCGGGAGGCTGTTCGTCGAGACCCCGGGCCAGACGGTGTGCGGCCAGCCCCGTAGAGCCGAACCGACCCAACACGTCGGCGGACGCCAACCCAGCCAGATCACCCAGCCGGCGCAGCCCCAACCGCAACCACACATCGGTGAGCTCGGGCCGCTCGAGGGTGGTGATGGGCAGCGGAGCCAGGAAATCCGGGGTGGCGCCGGCCGGCACCACGCAACGCCCGGTGGTGGCCGCCTCGGGTGCACGGGCGGCCAGGCCGGCGGCGAACGGGCCATCGGCCACCCCCACCCGGCAGACGGTGCGACCGTCGAGTACCTCCCCCACCCGTTGGGCCACCTGATCGGCCAGCGCGTCGTCGCCGCCGAAGTACCGGGAAGGGCCACGGGTGGCGAACGCGCAGCGACCGGGACGGGTGATCTCGATGCGGGGGGTGAAGGCCTCGACCGCACCGACCACGGCTTCGAACGCCCGGGCTTCTCGCGCCGGGTCGCGGATGATCAGCTCACCTTGCGGGCAACGCCGCTGCGCCTCGCGTCGCCGCAGGCCACGTTGCACCCCCAACGCCCGAGCCGCGGGCGACGCCGCCACCACCCGATTGCCCTCCATGACCATGGCCGGCTCGTCCGGGGCCACGCCGGCCCCAACCACCGGCCAGTCCAGACACCACACCACCATGGTGCGAACGGCAACGTCGGGGCCGCTCATCCGGTGGAGGGGAAGGGCACGATTTCGGCACCACCGTCGACCACCGGGGAGCCGGCGACGACCAGGGCGTCGACGTCCGCTCCCGCGTGGTGCTCATCGACGCGTTCATCGACCAGGCGCACCTGACCATCGTGAGCCGGCAACCAGAGCGGGACCCGGCGGGGCCGGGCCGCGCCCCGCCGACCACCGGTCAGGACCACCACGGATCGAGCCCGGAGGTGCCCATGGCCTGGACCCAGACCGTGCCAGGTGGACTCGTCGACCCCGAACCGCAGCTCGGCCTGGTCATGCAGCTCCTGCACCTTGCGGGTGCCTCCCACCACCACCAGCACCGAACCCCGTTCACGGGTTCGGGCCTGCAGACGACGAACCTCGGTGGCCCGCACCCGAGAGGGAGCGCCGACCACCACCATGTCGAAGGCCCCCACCAACGCAGCCACCACCGTGGCCCACTGATCGGGGGCAGGCCGATCGATCACCGCCACCCGTTCGAGGGCGATACCGAGGTCGGCGCCCGCCCCCAGGTCGAGCCCGGGCAGCCCGACGTACACCGCCCATCCTCCTTGCTGGGTGACCGCGACCGACAAGGCCAAGGCCAACGAACGGGCACCACCGGCCCGGGACTGCACCCCGACCAGGGTCCCCCGGCCCAGCGCACCAGCGGGGAACAACCCCTCGAGCGGCTCGAGGGTTGGCACGATCTGCTCACGCGCCAGGGTGAGCGGTTGAACCACCTCCAGTTCCCGACGAGCAGCCAGCGCTGCGTCCCGTGGTGCCATACCCGCCAGTATCGAACACCTGTTCGATACTGGCAACCCGTAGCGGGTCGCAGCCGGCTACGGGTCGAGCGGGGCGTGGGGGAGGTTGGGGAGCACGTGGTGGGCGACCAGCTCGCATTCCTCGCGATGGGGATAGCCCGACAGGATGAAGGCCTCCACGCCCACGTCCCGGTAGGCCAGGAGCTTGGCCACCACCTGGTCGGGGTCACCCACGATGGCCGCCCCCGCACCACTGCGGGCCCGGCCGATGCCGGTCCAGAGATTGGCCTCGGCGAAACCGTCGTCGTCGGCCTCTTCCCGCAGGGTGGCCTGGCGAGCCACCCCGGCCGACTCCGCGTCCAATGACCGTGACCGGATCTGATCCCCCAGGTCGTCGTCGAGGCGGCTCACCAGCCGAGCGGCGGCATCCATGGCCTGGGCCTCGGTCTCCCGCACGATCACATGGGTGCGCAGCCCGTAGCGCAACCGCCGTCCGGCCCGGTCGACCCGAGCGGCCCGCGCGGTCATGTCGGCCACCGTCTCACCCACGGCGACCACCGTGTCGGGCCAGGTCAGGAACACATCGGCGTGAGCGGCCGCCGTGTCCTTGGCCGCCTCGGAGAAGCCGCCGAAGTACATCGGTGGACACGAGCCGCGCACCATGCGGATGCGAGGCGGCTCGATCGCCAGCTCGACGAACTCGCCGGAGAAATCCACGGCCTCGCCATCGAGCAGCTGGCGGAGCACGGTCATCCATTCGGCCGTGCGCCGATAGCGCGATCCCGATTCGAGTTGCTGTCCCGGGAGGTCGCTGGAGATGATGTTGATGGTGAGCCGGCCCCGAACCATGTGATCGATGGTGGCCAACTGCCGGGCCAGCTGGGGCAGCCACATCTCCCCCATCCGTACCGCCAACAGCATCTGCATCTGCTGCAACAACGGCGCCAGACCGGCTGCGAAGGCCACGCTGTCGATCCCGAGCGCGTAGCCGGAGGGCAACAAGATGTTGTCGAACCCTCCCCGATCGGCGGTGAGGGCGATCTCGCGGCAGTGGTTCCAGCTGCTCAGCCGGGCCGGTTCGGGCACTCCGAGGAACTGGTAGTCGTCATCACACAACGCAGCGAACCACGAGACCTCCACCGGGTCGCTCACGGTAGCGGCACCCCTTCGGAGGCCTCGACGATGTCGTAGGCGTCGTTGCGGTCGAGGTGGACCTCGAGCGCGCCGTGGGCGGCGCGGAGTCGATCGGGATGCTGGCTGCCCACGATGGCCACCGGTGCGGCCGGATGGGCCAGCACGAAGGCCAACGCCACCGACGCCCGATCGACTCCCTGGCGGTGGGCAATGCGGTCGAGCACATCGACCAGCGCCGGCGCCACGTCGTCGCCGGTGGCCAGCCGGCCACCGGCGAGCGGACTCCAGGCCAACGGCACCACCCCATCGCGCATGGCCCGATCGAAGGTGCCGTCCCGCAGCGGATCCAGCCGCACCGCCGAGTACTCCGGCTGGGTGGTCGCCATGGGGAAGTCGAGGGCGGCGGCCAAGGCGTCGTACTGGGCAACGGTGAAGTTGGAGACGCCGACCTCCCGGATCTTGCCCTCGTCGCGCAACGCCGTCAGCGTGGCGGCCACGTCGTGCGGGTGGACGAACAGATCGGGTCGGTGGATCTGGTACAGGTCGATGACCTCGACGCCCAGCCGTCGCAGCGACGCCTCACAGGCCTCTCGCAGCGCCTGGGGGCTCTGGTCGTAGGGGATCGGAGGGACGATGCCCCCCTTGGTGGCCAGCACCAGCCGGTCGCGCAGGCCGGGGGCGTCGGCCAGCACTGCGCCGAGCAGCTCCTCGCAGGCACCGAATCCGTCGCCTCCCCAGTCCAGGCCGTACACGTCGGCGTTGTCGATGAGGTTCATGCCCAGTTCGAGGGCGGACTCGATCAGGGCTCGGCCGTCGGCCACGGTGTGCTCGGTGAAGCGCCAACAGCCGAACGCCAACGGGCCCACCTCGAATGGACCGATCTGTCGGGGCCCGGCGTGGACCAGATTGCTCACGGCGCCTGCTGCCTCCTGTGGTGCCCGGCCCATAACCTACCGCCATGACCCCCCACCCGATCGACGTCCGGTACGGCATCGTGGGAGCCGGCATGATGGGCGTCGAGCACATCCACAACATCAACCACCTGCCGGGCGCCGTCGTCACCGCCATCGCCGATCCGCATCCGCCCAGCCAGGCGGCGGCCGTCGCCGCAGCCGAGCACGACGTCACCGTGTTCGACGATCATCGCCACCTGCTCGAATCGGGCCGGTGCGACGCGGTGGTGGTGGCCACACCCAACATGACCCACGTCGACGTGCTGGGCGACGTGCTGGGCACCGACCACCACGTGCTGGTCGAGAAGCCCCTCTGCACCACGGTGGCCGACTGTCAGCAGGTCATCGGCCAGGCTGCGACCCACGACGGGGTCGTGTGGGTCGGACTCGAGTACCGCTACATGCCGCCCGTGCGACAGCTGATCGACGAGGTGCATGCCGGTGCCGTGGGCGCCGTCCGCATGGTGTCGGTCCGCGAACACCGATTCCCCTTCCTGGTGAAGGTGAACGACTGGAACCGGTTCAGCCACAACACCGGCGGCACGCTGGTGGAGAAGTGCTGTCACTTCTTCGACCTGATGAACCTGATCGTCGGCGTCCGACCGGTGCAGGTGTACGCCTCGGGCGGACAGGATGTGAACCACCTCGACGAGATCTACGACGGCCGGCGCTCCGACATCCTCGACAACGCCTTCGTCATCGTCGACTACCCCGGCGGTGTGCGGGCCTTGCTCGACCTCTGCATGTTCGCCGAGGCCACGCTGCACCACGAGGAGTTGAGTGTGGTGGGAGACACGGGCAAGGTCGAGGCCGTTCTCCCCCAGAGCGAGTTCCGCCGGGGCCGTCGAGGCGAACACTGGATGGGCCAGGTCGAGGTCGAACCGGTGTCGGACCCCACCGTGCTCTTCGAGGGGTTCCATCACGGGTCGAGCTTCCTCGAACACCAGGGGTTCCTCGACGCCATCCGCACCGGCACCGAACCGGCGGTCACCCTCGACGACGGCCTGTGGTCGGTGGCGGTGGGCGCGGCAGCCCATCGCAGCATCGACGAGGGCCGGCCCGTCACCCTCGCCGAGGTGATCGACCAGCCGGGGACCTGAACCGGGACGACATCCGGATGATCATCGCCTCGTCCGCCGCGATGACATCCGCCGAGCCATCGGGATCGGTGCGATAGAGGATGGCGCCCCGACACGGCACCGGGTCGGGTCCCATGTTGACCACGAAGGCCACGTCATCTCGCTGCACGGTGATGACCGAACCGTCCTGGTCGATCACCATGTCGGCCTCGGCCAGGCCGGTGAGGCCCCGGCGCACGGCCAGCAGCTGCCGATAGCGGTGCAGGAAGGAACCCTCGTCGGCTCGCTGGGCCGCCACCGTGTCGGCGTCGGTGTGTCCGGGAGGCAGCCAGCAGTCGACCGTGGTGGAGAACCCCTGCGCCACCCCGGGCTCCCACGGCATCGGAGTCCGGCAACCGTCGCGACCCGAGGTGGGGTCATCGGCGAACCCCACCGGATCGGCCTTGGCCTCGGTCGGCACGATCCCATCCTCCAACGCCAGTTCCTCACCCTGGTACAGGAAGGGCACGCCGGGCAGGCCCAACCACAGTGTGGAGAGGGCCAGCGCCCGCCTGCGCCCCGACTCGCCGCCGCCGAAACGGGTGGCCGGCCGGTGTTGGTCGTGGCTGGAAAGCACCCAGCCGGCCCGCGATCGACCCGGCGGTCGGGGTCCCTCGAGCACCCGGCGAACCGCATCGGCGTCCCACGGCATCCACATCGAGAGGAACCAGAAGCCCAGGTCCAGCTCGTGCTCGGGTCCGAGCAGGTCGTTCCACTGATCGGCGTCGAACACGTAGGTCTCGCCGATGAGCATGGATTCGTAGGCCGACGTGATGGCGTTCCATCGCCGGTAGATCTCGTGGTTCTCGGGCTGCACCGAATCGAACCGGTGGTCCAGCGACAACCACTGCTCGATGTGGGACGCCGAGGCGTCGACCGGTGCCAGCTGCGGATTGGACGGCAGGTCCGGGTGCTTCATCATCAGGTGGGCGGTGTCGATCCGGAACCCGTCGACCCCGCGATCGAGCCAGAAGCGGAAGATGTCGTCGAAGGCATCCCGCACCTCGGGGTTCCGCCAGTTGAGATCGGGCTGCTCGGGCAGGAAGAGGTGGCAGTAGTACTGCCCGCTGGCCTCGTCGAGCGACCAGGCGGGGCCACCGAAGTGGCTGACCCAGTTGTTGGGGGGCCCACCGTCGGGGGCCGGGTCGCGCCACAGATACCAGTCGCGTCTGGGATCATCCGGGCTCGAGCGCGCCTGGCGGAACCACGGATGCTGGTCGCTGCTGTGGTTGGGCACCTGGTCGACCACGATCCGCAGCCCCAGCTCGTGGGCCCGCGCCACCACCGCGTCGAAATCGTCCAGCGTCCCGTACACCGGATCGACGTCGCAGTAGTCGGCCACGTCGTACCCGAAGTCGGCCTGGGGCGAGGGGTAGAAGGGAGTG
>JAOUEE010000178.1 GCA_029858875.1 Acidimicrobiia bacterium | reverse complement strand
TTCGCCCGCAAGAACTACTTCTACCCGGACATGCCCAAGGACTATCAGGTCAGTCAGTACGACCGGCCCACCAACACCGACGGGCAACTGGCCCTGCCCGATGGCACGGTCATCGGGATCGAGCGGGCCCACATCGAAGAAGACACCGGCAAGAGCACCCACGTCGGTGGCGACGGGCGGATCACCAGCGCCGAGTACTCGCTGGTCGACTACAACCGAGCCGGTGTGCCCCTGATCGAGATCGTCAGCCGTCCCGACATCAGCACCGCCGCGCAGGCCCGGGAGTACGTGGCCGAACTCCAGGGCATCGTCGTGGCCCTCGGCGTCAGCGACGCCAAGATGGAGGAGGGATCGATGCGGGTCGACGCAAACGTGTCGGTTCGCCCGGTGGGCTCCGACGAGCTGCGAACCCGCTGCGAGGTCAAGAACATCAACAGCCTGAGCTCGCTGGCGCGGGCCATCGTCTACGAGGCCAAGCGCCACATCGATCTGTACGAGACGGGGGAGGAACCCCACCAGGAAACTCGACACTGGGACGAGGCCGACGGACGCACCCGGCCCGGCCGCTCCAAGGAGGATGCCGACGACTATCGCTACTTCCCCGAACCCGACCTCGTGCCGCTGGTGCCGAGCGATGCCGACATCACCCGCATCGATGCCGCCCTGCCACCGTTGCCTGCGGCCCGACGTCGGGCACTGGCCGAGGCATCCGGTGGCGCGGCCGAGGACGTGGCCCTGCTCGTCGGCCGGGGTGTGGACGGCTTCGCGCGAGACACCATCGCCGCCGGAGCCGACGCCGCTCGGGTGCTGGTGCACCTCACCAACAACGTGGCCGACGGCACCGGAGCACTCACGGTCGAGGCCTTCGCGGCGTTGGTGGCCATGGAGACCGACGCCAGGTTGTCGTCCACCCAGACCAAAGAGGTGCTGGCCGAACTGGTGGCCAACGGTGGCCAACCGGCGGCCATCGCCGAGGCCCGGGGCTTCGAGGCCCTCGACACCGCCGAGCTCGAGACGGTGATCGACGAGCTGATCGCGGCCAGTCCCGACGAGTGGCAACGGTTCTGCGGTGACGACGACAAGGCGGCCAAGAAGATGGCGGGGTTCTTCACCGGGCAGGTCATGAAGGCCACCGGTGGCCAGGCCGACGGCAAGGTCGTGGCCCAGATCCTCGAGCAGCGTCGCGGGGTCTGACACGCGGTCTGCCAGACTGAGGCGATGTCTGCATCGTGGCGTCGGCGAGCGAACCAGCACGGCGGTCTGCCCATCAAGCTGGGTCCGTGCTCGAACGGGGAGTTCGCTGCCCCACCGGCCAGCCCGGTCGTGCGTGAGACCATCCGCCGGACCCTGATGGCCGCCGATGCGCACGCGGCCCGGCTGGGGATCTCCCGCCGCCGATTCCTCACCTCGAGCTGCGGGTCGGCGCTCACGCTGCTCACCCTGGCGGCATGCAGCAGCGAGGCCAGTCAGGCCACCCAGGGAACAGAACCGGGTGGCACGTTCTCGCTGCCCCCCACATCCACCACCGAGCCCGAGGTGGCCAGCAGCGTCCTGGCCGACGACACCCAGTTCGTCATGGACGTACAGGGCCACCTGTTGGACTACGCCTTCACCCCCGATGAGGAGTGGGATGGTGGGCCGTTCACCGGCCAGGCCTTCCCGCAGGCCAACTGCGGTGAGTCCGACCCCCGCGTGTGCTTCAGCATCGAGTCGTTCCTGGACCTGTTCTTCCTCCAGAGCGACACCTCGATCGTGGTGCTGTCGGCCATCCCTGCCTTCGAGAACCCCAACCCCCTCTCGCCCGAGGTGATGGCCCAGACCCGCACCATCGTCAGCGCTCTGTGCGACCACGAGCGGGTGCTGGCTCACGGGATGGCCGTCCCCAACGCCGGCGATGTCGACGTAGCGCTGGCCGCGATGGCCCAGCTGCGCGAGGACTTCGACATCACCGCCTGGAAGATGTATCCGCACATCCCGGCCAGCGCCCCCTTCCGCTTCGACGATGCCGACCCCTCGCTCGCGCAGGTGGGTCGCCGGTTCCTCGACCAGGTGCGCCAGGTGGGTCCGCCCATCGTGTGTGTGCACAAGGGCATCTCGTCCATCGGTGGTGGGTACCCGGCCGATCCGGTCGACATCGGGCCGGCCGCCGTCGAGAATCCCGACATCTCGTTCGTGGTGTACCACTCCGGGTTCGAGCTCGACGTCCCCGAAGGGGCCTACGATCCGGCCCGCCCCAACGGTGGAGTCGACCGCCTGATCGCCTCGGTCGAGGGGGCCGGCGTGGGCCCGGGCGCCAACGTGTACGCCGAGCTCGGCTCCACGTGGCGCGCGGTGATGAGCGACCCCGACCAGGCGGCCCACACGCTGGGCAAGCTGTTGAACGCCTTCGGAGAGGATCGGGTCGTGTGGGGAACCGACTCGATCTGGTACGGCTCACCCCAGGACCAGATCGAGGCCTTCCGGGCCTTCGAGATCAGCGAGCAGTACCAGGAGCAGTACGGCTATCCGGCGCTCACCCCCGAGGTCAAGGACAAGATCCTGGGTCTCAACGCCGCGACGCTGTACGAGATCGACCCGACGCACGTCGAGTGCGAGTTCAGTCGCGAGGACCTGCGCACCATCCGCCAGGAGGCCGGCGTCGAGCCCGTGACGCTCGGGCCGGTGGACCAGGCCGAGCACCAGGCACTGCTCGCCGGTCAGACCTGAAGACCGGCGAGCCCGGGCAGCCTCGAGGCTGTCCGAGCGGCCACCGTGGCTGACACCCGAACACGGCGTTCCACGGGCGGTGGCGGCATCGGTTCCCCACGGCGCGGCCCGTACACTTGAAGTTCATGTCTCGTCTGCCCGCCGCCGTCGTCGCCGAGACGCCCGGCGTGAGCCACAACCCGGGCAAGCCGCGCTTTCGGGGGACGTCGCACCTACTGGCATTCGTGTCGGCGCTCACGCTGGCCCCGGTGATGATCGTGTCCGCCCCGGGGGTGGGGCCCCGCCTGGTGATGGCCGTGTACACGGTGGCCATCGTCGGGCTCTTCGGCATCAGTGCCCTGTATCACCGCAACGACTGGGGCGATCGGGGCTTCCTGATCATGCGGCGACTCGACCACTCGATGATCTTCGTGGCCATCGCCGGCACGTACACCCCCATCGCCTTGTTCGGGCTGCCGTCATCGTCGGCTCGGCTGGTGCTGCTCGTCGTGTGGATCGGCGCCATCTTGGGGATCATCAGCCGGGTGGCCTGGACCGACGCGCCGTATCCGGTGATCGCCGGGCCCTATGTGGCCGTGGGCTGGGCCTGCCTGCTGGTGGTAGGGGATGTGTGGCGCAGCCTGGGCGCGGCCGGGTTCATCCTGTTGCTCGTCGGAGGCCTGCTGTACACCGCTGGAGCCGCCGTCTACGCCGTCCGTCGGCCAGACCCCTGGCCGCTCACCTTCGGCTACCACGAGGTCTTCCACGTCTTCGTGATCGGCGGTGCCGCCGTGCACTACGTGGTGGTGGCCTTCTTCGCCCTGCCCAAGGTGTGACCCGTCCGGCGTCTCCGCCCGGCCGCCGCTACTGAACAGCGTTCAGTGCCCGTGCTATGGTGCCGCGAACCGTTCTCACCAGGGGGAAGTCATGACCAGCACCGAAGTCGAGCTCGATCCGCGAGGCCAGGGCCCCGACGCCCCGTGGCACGTCATCGAGAGTCGGGCGCCGGTCTTCGACGAGGTCACCGTCCTCAGCGAGGACCTGGAGGTGGTGGGATCGATCCCACCCGAGCTCAACGGCCGCTACATCCGCAACACCGCCAATCCCCAGACCGGCTGGACCGAGCATTGGTTCATCGGTGACGGCATGCTGCACGGCATCGAGCTGGCGAACGGCAAGGCCACCTGGTACCGCAACCGCTACGTGCGCACCCCGCAGTACGCCCACCCCGGTGCGGACCGCCTGGAACTGGCGCTCGACATGGAGACCTTCACCTTCGACCACTCGGTGTCTGCGGCCAACACCCACATCATCGGGCACGGCGATCGCATCCTGGCCCTGGAGGAGGGGTCCTTCCCCTACGAGGTGACCCCCGAGCTCGACACGGTCGGGCCGCACACCTTCGGCGGCGCGCTGACCGGGCCCTTCACCGCCCACCCCAAGTTCTGCCCCGACACCGGCGAGATGCTGGGCTTCGGGTACGCCCAGGTGGAGCCGTTCCTCACCTACTACCGGGTCAGCCCCGACGGTTCGCTGGTGCAGTCCACCCCGATCACCGTCACCGGGCCCACGATGATGCACGACTTCGCGGCCAGCCGGAACCACGCCATCTTCATGGACCTTCCGGCCATCTTCGACATGGAGCTGGCCATGAACGGCGGGATGCCCATTCGGTGGAGCGACGACTACCCGCCCCGGTTCGGGGTGATGCCCCGCGAGGGCGGTGATGGCGACGTGCAGTGGTTCGATGTCGAACCCTCGTACTGCTTCCACACCCTCAATGCCTTCGACGAGGGCGACGAGACCGTGGTGTACGGCTTCCGGGTGCCCGAGATCTGGCGGGAGTCGGCGGCCATGGACATGAGCGGCGAACCCGACCCGGCCGGCCAACCCCGACTCTACGAGTGGCGCCTCGACCGGGCCAGCGGCAAGGTGTCCGAGCGCTACCTCGACGATGCGTCCGGCGAGTTCCCGCGGATCGCCGAGGCCGTGCAGGGGCACCCCTTCCGATACGGATACTCGTTGGGCGTCACCGGCGTGGAGGGCAGCTCGGGCATGGGTGGCGCGGTGTACAAGTACGACCTGGCCAACGGGGCCAGCAAGGAAGTCCACCGGTTCCCCGCGGGCCACGAGAACGGCGAGACGGTGTTCGTGCCGGCCGAGGGCGGCACCAACGAGGACGACGGCTACCTCATGACCTACGTGTGGAAGCCCGAGACCGATACCAGCTACCTGGCCATCCTCGATGCCTCCAACGTCACCGCCGATCCCATCGCCGAGGTCCACATCCCTCGCCGTGTGGTGGCCGGATTCCACTCCAGTTGGATCCCCGACGCCCGCTGATCACCCCCGGTATCGCCCGTGTTGACCCGTGAGGCCATCATCGGTGCGGCGCGCGCGCAGGTCGAAACCGGCGGCTTCGAGACGTTGTCGCTGCGGGCCGTGGCCCGCCAATTGGGCGTGACGGCGCCGGCGCTGTACGACCACGTGGGCTCCAAGGCCGAGCTGTCGTCTCTCGTTGCCGCGGCCGGCTACGAGGAGCTGGTGGAGGCGTTCCATCGGGTGTCGAACCCCGCCGTCGTCGACCGGTTGCGGGGTCGGGCGCTGGCCTACGTCGACTTCGCGGTGGCCCACCCGGAACTGTTCCGGTTGATGTTCCAGTACCGCCCGGCCGAGGTGTTGATCGAGGTGGACAACGAGTTGCCGGCGGCCACTGCGGCTTTCGAGGCCAACCTGGCCGACGTGGCCGAGGCAGTGCGCCAGGGTGTGCTCGCCGACCGCGATGTCCTCGACCTGTCGATGGCCTTGTGGGCCTCGGTCCACGGGGTGGCCACCGTGGCCCAGATGGTGCCGGCCGGCAGCCACGAGCGCCTCGCCGGTCAGGTCATCGACGCCATGCTCACCGGCCTCCGGCCGGTGGATCAGGCTCGGTGGGCGCCGACGACCAGCCAGCGGTCGGTGCGATAGCGCAACCACAGGGTGACCAGGCGGGCCACCATGAACAGCGTGAGGGCGCCCCACAGCCAACCGATGCCGTGGTCCAGCCACGCGACGGCCACGGCGAGGGGCACGAAGAGCAGCGCAGAGATCCACATGGCTCGAGCCAGGAATCGCAGATCACCGGCGCCGATCAGGATGCCATCGAGAGCGAACACCACGCCGTTGACGGGTTGGCCCACGGCCAGGATGACCAGCAAGAACGCGGTGACGCTCTGCACCGCGGCGTCGGGGCTGAACAGCTGCGGCAGCACCGGACGCAGGACCAGCACCACCAGACCGGCGACCACTCCGGCCATCACCCCCCATTGGACCATGCGGTCGCTGATGGCTCGGGCCTCGTCCCGGTCGCCGGCGCCCAGCGCCCGGGCCACGATGGCCTGACCGGCGATGGCGATGGCGTCGAGGGCCAGGGCCAGGAAGGCCCACAGCTCGAAGGCGATCTGATGCGCAGCCAGTGCCACCGAGCCCAGTCGGGCCGCCGCCCCGGTGGCCACCGTGAACGAGCCTCGCAACGCCGCGGTGCGGAAGAACAGGTCGGCGCCGTCGACGGCCAGGCTGCCGATGGCCGACCGGTCCGGGGTCAACCGAACCCCCTGGCGGGTCACCGCGCGTCCGATCCACACGGCGTACATGCCCGCAGCCAGGATCTGGGCCAGCACGGTGGCCAGTGCCGAGGCGCCGATGCCCCGATCCAGGCCGAAGATCAGCACCAGTTCGATCACCAGGTTCACCGAGGCGCTGACCAGCGATGCCACCAGGGGCCGGGTGGTGTCCTGCAGGCCCCGCAGATACCCGACACCAGCCAGGCTCACCAGCAGGAAGGGGAAGCCGAACAGGCTGACGCGCAGATAGAGGAGCGCCTCGGTCCGCACGGGGCCCGACCGGCCCAGGTCGCCGCCCAACAGCCCGATCACGGGCCCGGCAACGATCTGGCCGACGATGAGGATCCCCACCCCGATGACCGCGGCCAGCCACACGCTCTGCACGGCCTGGTGCGCCGCCTGGCGCTCCTCGCCCGCTCCCAGGAGCCGGCCAACGGTGGCGGTGGTGCCATAGGCCAGGAAGATGAACACCGCATGGGCGATCAGCAGGGGCTGGACGGCCAGGGCCAGCCCGTCGAGCGACGAGGTTCCCAGCCGGGCCACCACTGCGGTGTCGGCGAGGAGGTACAGCGGTTCGGCGATCAGCGCCCCGAAGGCCGGGATGGCCAGGCGGGCGATCTCGCGGTCGTAGGGACTGCCCGACACCCAACGCGGTCGCGCCACCTGCGGATCAGTCGACGTCGTGGCGGGTCAGTCGCCAGGCGGTGTAGCCCAAACTGGCGATGATGACCGAGACCAGGGCGACGATGGCCCACCCCAGCCCGGTGGACGCGCCCTCCAGCTCGATGTCGGTGAGCTCGGCCAGGATCGACCGGGTGTAGGCCCGCACGGTGAACTTGTTCACGTTCCCGCCGATGCTGGCGATCAGTCCTTCCCACACGAGGATGTAGACCAGTCCCCACAGCAGTGAGCGCTTGAAGCGCAGACCCACGGCGACGAACAGGGCGCCGTAGGCCAGCCCGCCGGCTGCCGACGAGAGCAGGGCCCCGATGAGGCCGTCGGCCGCCCGGGTGCCGGCGAAGCCGGTGAGGGCGGACGGGATGGCCACCAGTGGAACCACCACGGTGACGGCGGCCAGCCAGGCGGCCACGGCCATGGTCGAGCGGGCCACCGGGCTGAGCCACAGGTAGACCAGGGTGCCGTCCTCGTTGGGATTGCCCAGCGCGGCCGTGGCCAGCACCAGCGCAGCCACAGGGGTGACCAACGTGAGGTCGAAGCCGTTGACGAAGGCGATCCCATCCGAGCCGTCGGTGAACGAGTCGTACTGGAGGAGCCCCACCAGCACGCCCACCAGTCCCAGCACGCCGAACAGCAAGAGCTTGCCCGGGGTGACGATCTCGCTCAGGAACAGCCGATACAGCGGCTTCATTCCGTGGCGGCGGGCGGTGGTGGTGGCCGTCATCGGGGGCCGCTCACCAGATAGCGGAACACGCTCTCCAGGTCGTCGTCGAGCGGGCGCACCTCGTGCAGTCGGGCCTCGGTTTCCCGGGCGGCGACGGCGACCGTGCGCCGGAAGGCGGCCGCGTCGGTGGTGTCGACCACCAGTCCGTCGGGGCCCACCGACACCCCCACGATCACGGTCTGCCCCAACAGGCGGGCCCCCAGAGCACTGGGCTTGTCGGTGCCGATGTGGATGCGGTGGGGGCGATCGTCCATGAGG
>JAOUEE010000177.1 GCA_029858875.1 Acidimicrobiia bacterium | reverse complement strand
CGGTCCACCACCAGCTCCCAGTCGCACAGCTCCTGCGCGGTCGTGGCCGGCTCCAGCCCCGAGAGGCCGCTCTGGTGGCTCATCACATGGCTGACCAACACCCCCTGCTTGCCGTTCTGGGCGAACTCGGGCCAGTAGGTGGCGACCGGCGCGGCGAAGTCGACGAGGCCCCGATCGGCGGCCATCAACAGGCAGGTGGCCGCCATGGTCTTGGTGGTGGACCAGACGTTGACGATGGTGTCGCGCTCCCAGGGCCGTCCGGCGTCATCGGCATCGCCGGCCCAGAGATCCACGACCGGTCCGCCATCGAGGGTGACGGCAACGGAGGCGCCCACCTCGGTGCCCGCGGCGAAATTGGCGGCGAACGCATCGCGGACCGGGCCGAACCGCTCGTCGCAGGTGCCATGGATCTCGGTGTCGGTCATCGCTCCCCCGGGGATGTCGTGGGGTCCGTCTAGCACGAACCCGGCCGGGTCGGCGAAGACTCAGGCCTCCTCGAAGGCCTGCTCCAACACCCGCCCGCTCAACCACCCCATGTGATCAGCCACGGCGAAGTCCTGGCCCGCCAGCTCGGCCGGGCCCCGCACGATCTCGGCCCAGCCCCGCCGTATCCGGACATCGCTGATGACTTCGGGCGCGTACCCGGACACCAGCACGCACTCGAGCAGCAGTCGGCTGAGCGGCATGTCCCGGTTCAGACCGGCAGCGGGGTCGGCCGGCGGTGGGATGTCACCCGATCGCATCCGATCGGCGATGACCCGCCCGACCTGGTGATCCCAGGACCAGTCCTCGACGATGAACACCCCGCCCGGCGCCAGGCGGGGGAACAGGGCATCGAACGACGCCCGCGTCGGGGCCAGCAGATGACTGGCGTCGTCGACGACCAGGTCCAGCGGCTCATCGCCGAACGTGGCATCGACGAGGGACAGCAGCGGTGACCGCTCGGCCTGGTCGACGCCGCCGTGGCAGTGCACCCGTTCGGCCCAATCGCCGCTGGCGACGAACTCGGCCAATCCGTCGGGGACCGCGCCGATGTCGACGGCGAGGAGGCGCTCGAGCTGACGCATCAGCACGGCGAGGAACACCGTGCTGCCGCCACGATCGATGCCCAGCTCGACCACCCGGCGGGGCTCGAGCGCATCGGCCAGCTCGATGTAGCGCTCCACCATCCACCGGGTCTTGCGGATGGCGGTGGCCCCCGGGGCGTCCTTGGCCGATTTCACGTTGATGACGTCGAACGGCCGTCCGTCGACGACAACCCGGTCAGCACCCAGCCACTCGATCACCGGCTCAGGGTGGCACCGGGTCGCCGAGCGGAGCAAACCTGTCGGACCACCGCGCCAGAGTGGTGTCGTCGCGATCGAGCGATCGCCTTCGACCACGGGATCACGGTCCACCACGGAGGCGAACATGCATCGCACCCTCGAATCCGCGCACATCGCGTCGCTCATAGAACTGCTGCTCCAGGCCCAGACCGACCAGCCCACCGCCGTCGGTGTCACCGAATCCGCCGACGGCGAGATCGAACTGTCGTTTCGCCCGCTGCCGGGGCCCGACCCGGTGGCCGAGTTGATCGGGTTCAGGGCGCCGGCCGCGTGGGCCGCGTTCGCCATCACCAGCCCGGGCCGGCTGCTCGATGCCACCGACGCACCCCCAGCGGCCCACACGGTGCAGATGGTCCATCTCCTCACCCGGGAGGGCGACGCGTTCACCAGCCTGCGCCTCGACGACCAGGCCGGCGACGCGGCGATCCGGGCCCAGCCCGAGGGCCGAGTACCCGACGCCTGTCGACGGGTGCTCGGCCAACCCACTGCGCCACCGCCGCACGGCACCGCGCGGCTGGCGGCAGGACTGTGGCTGGACGGAATCCTGCGCGCCCTGCTCGACCGCGAGCTCGACGCGCCGCCCCTCTCCTGGCCGGCGTGTCAGGCGCATCTGACTCCCCGGCCCCTCACCGGCGATCAGCTGCTGGCCTTCGGGTCGACCTTCGCCGAACGCTGGCCATGGGCGATCATCCGGCGGGTCGCCATCGCACAGCCCATCCTGCACCTACCCGACGGTGCCGCCGAATGGCTCGACGACGGGTCCTTCGCCCGGTGGGTACTGGGCGAGCTGGCTCCGCTCGACGAGCTGCGGGCCGACGTGGCGGAGTTGCTCGGACCCACCACGGGCGCCCGGCTGGAAAGCGTGCTCGACCACTGGCTCGACGGTCGCCACCGGTAGGGTCCGGACCGATGTCGGTCGCGCTCGAGATCCTGGTCACCACGCTGTTGGTGATCGTGTTCGTCCTGGCGGTGGGATCGCTCCTGTTGGTCATCATCAATCTCGTCGCTCGGGTGGTCGAGCGCATCGGCACCCGACACACCCGGGCCGACGAGTGACCTCCGCCACGGCTGTCGGTGTGCGAACCCGGGTGAGCTTTGGCATCCTTGGCCTTGCGCACTTCCGCGTATGTGCATTCCCAGGAGTCCCATGAGCTTCAATGTCGGCGATCGGGTGGTCTATCCCCACCACGGCGCGGCTGTCGTCGAGAAGAAGGAGATCAAGGAGGCATTCGGCGAGAAGACCGAATACCTCGTTCTCAAGATGGCGCATGGCGACATGATGCTGTCGGTCCCTTCCGAGAAGGCCGAAGAGGTCGGCATGCGCTGGCCCATCAGCACCGAGGACGTCGAGGACCTCTTCGAGGTGCTCGGCAAGCGCGATGTGCGTGAGCCGGCCAACTGGAGCCGGCGCTTCAAGAACCATCAGGAGAAGCTGAAGTCCGGCGACGTCTACCAGGTGGCCGAGGTGGTCCGGAACCTGGCCCTGCGGGACAAGGACAAGGGTCTGTCAGCCGGCGAGAAGTCGCTGTTCACCAAGGCCCGCAACGTGTTGGTCTCCGAATTGAGCTTCGCCCTCGACGTCAGCGAAGAGGACGCGCTCGAACGCGTCGAGGGTGCTCTCGACTGACCGCTCGCCATCCTCCATGATGTGACCACGACGTCACAGGAGGGTCATGACGAGCGAGCACCGCATCGTGGTCGGGGTGGAGGGCTCCGGGGGCGCACGAGCTGCGCTCCGTTGGGCCATCGACGAGGCCCGCCACCGCCAGGCCGTGGTCGATGTGGTCACCACGTACGTGCCGACGTACGTCCCGGCGGCTCCGGATCTGGGGTTCGTCCCGCTGGATCCGATCGACCTCGTCGGTGAGGTGGAGAAGCTGCAGAACGAGGTGGTCGCCTCGGTCGTCGAGTCGTGCGACGTGGGCGACGTCGAGATCCGTCAGCGTCTGCTGAAGGGCCGGGCCGCCGAGACGCTGATCGACGCCGCCACCGGAGCCGACATGCTGGTCGTGGGCAGTCGGGGCCGCGGCGGATTCCGGGGCCTGCTGTTGGGGTCGGTGAGCCACCAGATCGCCCAGCACGCCACGTGTCCCGTGGTCATCGTCCGGGCCGAACTGCTCCCCGAGGACGCCTGACCGAGCCGGGCCCGCTACCGGTGATCGCCGGGTCGGTCTGCTCGGACCAGCGACCCGATCCTGACCGTGACCCCCTCCGAGAACCGCACGTGCGGAGGCCCTTCGGGGTCGGGCAGACCGGCTCGCGCCACGAGATCCTGCTCGAGATGGCCAACCGTGGCCCGTCGGAGCGGCCATCGGGGGTGTTCGACCTGCCCATACCACAGCGACCCCGACCGCCAGGTGTTCATCCCCCACCGGGCGCTGAGGAAGTGATCGAGCTCGGTGACCGCGACCGGCTCGATCGTCGTCCCGACATCGATCCTGGCCTCGATCCGTCCACCGCCACGGGGCCAGAACCGCCGGATGCGGGCGTCCACCCGGTCGCCGGTTCGGCCCACCGATCCCCTGCCCCAGCAGTACGGCAACCCGTACCGGGTGCGGGCGACGATCGTGGGGGCGAGACGGTTGATGTCGAGGGAGAAGAACCAGATGTTGCGTCGGCCGTTGGCATCCACCACGTAGGTCCGAACGTTGACCTCGGGGAAGGTGCCGAAATGGGGAACGGCGGGGCCGCGCCGGAGACGGATCCGCTCCATCGCGAACGGGATCAGCCCCACCCACGCCGTCCCGTCGAGGGTGTCGATCTGCAGTCCAGGTGGCAGCAGGGCCTGCACCACCGCAGGGTCATAGGCCCAGTGCAGGTAGGTGAGCGTTTTCCACTCCTGGAGCATGACCGGCCGATCGATGGCCACCGCGGGTTCGACACTGATGGGATCGACGACCGGATGGGTCACGCCAGCTCTCGACCCAGGCCGTCGAGGGCACGGCGGCCGATGCCGTCGAAGGCCACTTGGAGGCCGCGGTCGAACACCCGCAGGAACCCACCCAGATGCAGCTCCGAGCGGTACCGCAGCCGGCTGCCGCCGTCGGCGGCCTCGATGTCGAACTCGTCGCGCGCCCGTGCTCGGCGCGATGCCGCCTCGAACACCACCCGGCGGGGTTCCTGCAGCTCGGTGACCGCGAAGGCCAGCTCGATCTCGCGGCCGTAGAACGTGAACACCGAGTCGGTCACCGAACCCAGTGTCACCGCTTCGTCGGCTCGATCAGCCCGCACGATGGCCGGGTGCCAGCGCACCGCATTGCGGGCCTCGGCGACCAGGGCGAAGACCTGGTCGGGTGGGGCAGGCAGATCGATGGAGTGATCGAAGGTGGCCACAGCGCTCCCCGGTCAGGGCCACACCGCGGGACCGAAGGGATCGGGGAGGCCGAGCTTGCCCGGATTGCAGATGCCGGTCGGGTCGAGCACCTGCTTCACCCCGACCAACACGTCGAATCCGGTTCCGAGAGCTTCGGTCATGAAGCGGCCCCGGTTGAGCCCGACACCGTGATGGTGGCTGAGGGCACCACCATTGGCCAGCACCGATCGCGTGCCGGCGTCCCACACCGCCCGATAGTACGCCTCGCGCTCGTCGGGCTCGGTCTTGCCCGCGAAGGTGAAGTACAGGCACGCGCCGTCGGTGTACGCGTGGGACTGATGAGCCGACGCCTGGAGGGTTCCGTCCACGGCGCGGATCGCGGCGAGGGCGTCGGCGAAGACGGCGTCGAGGACACCCCAGGGCGCGGCCACCTCCATGGTGTCGACCACCAGCCCACCCGATATCAGGGATTCGAGCGCATCGACGTTGTTGCGATGACCCATCCACTGCTCGACGAGGGCAACGTCGAGCTCGTCGGCCCCGCCGACCTCCTGGCCCACCACGGACAGCACGGCGTCGACCATGGTGGCATCGCCCTCGTCGAGCACCAGCAACACGTTGGTGTCGAGATCGAAGTTCCGGCGGGACTCGATGGTGTCGTACAGACGCAGCACCGCCGGGCTGGCGCCGCGACGCAACATCCGGCGACAGGCGTCGAGTCCCGCCTCGAAGCTGTGGAACCCCCACGCGCCGCGAGCGTCGTGGTCGGGGGCCGGTCGGGCCCGCAACAGGACCTCGGTGATCACGCCGAGCGTCCCCTCGGCCCCCACGAACAACTGGGTGAGATCCGGCCCGGTGGCCGCCCTCGGGTGGCCGCCGGTGTGCACGACCCGGCCGTCGGCCAGCACCACCTCCAGCCCCACCACCAGATCCTCGATCTTGCCGTACCGACCCGACAGCTGACCCGCGCCGCGACAGGCGACCCATCCACCGACCGTGGACAGCGCCATCGACTGGGGCCAGTGCCCCACGGTGAGACCGTGGTCGGCTCGCAGTCGGTCCTCGAAATGATCACCGAACGTGCCGGGCCGGACCCGCACCAGCAACGAATGGTCGTCCACGTCGACGATGCCGGTCATGGCGGTGAGGTCCAACACGATGCCGCCCCGCAACGGGATGGACCCACCACACACACCACTGCGACCGGCGGCCACGGTGACCGGGATCCCTGCCTCGACGGCCACGGCCATCACGGCCGCGACCTGCGCGGCGTCGGCCGGGCGCACCACCACGCCTGCCCGCCCCGGCACCTGGCCCTGGGTGGCCCAGATCATGGCCAGCGGCCACCAGTCGCGGCCGGCCTCGGACAACAGATCGACATCATCACTCACCATGGCGCCGGTGGCCTCGAGCCGGGCCACCACGGCTGGAGCCACGGCGACGACGCCGGTGGCGAAGCGCGATGTTGCCTCGGTGGCCCCGCCGGCGATGGCGATCGGCGAGGTCGGGGTCCCCGGGCCCAACTGGTCGGTGCTCATGGGACAACCTCCGTGATCGGCAGGTCGGCCGCAGCCCGCTCGTGCTCGATGGATGCTCGATAGGCGTCGACCTCGGCCTGCTCATCGCCTGGGGTCCAGCCCAGTTCGGGCCCGATCAGGGCGGCCACGGCAGCGGCCGCCTGGGCCGATGCATCCCGGGCCATCAGCCGCGACCGGGTCCGCCGGCTCAGCACGTCGTCCACCGTGGTGGCCATCTCTTCGCGCACGGCGCGGACCGCCTCGGCTCGGAGATAGGGCAGCCCCGGCACCAGCGGGTGGGCCAGATCGGGCTCATCGGCGATCAACTGGCGCACCGCCGCAGCTTCGGCGCCGTACCGCGCGTAGAGATGGTCCTGGTGGTCGCCGGTCGCGGCGCCCCGTAGCCGCAGGCGAGCGGTGCGGCTGCGGCGAAGCCTGCGGGGCCGGTCCGGGAACGTGGCCACCGCGGCATCGACCGCGTCGGCTGCCATCTCCCGATACGTGGTGAGCTTGCCCCCCGTCACCGTGACCACGCCGCTGGGCGAGGTGGTCACCGAATGGCGTCTCGAGAGGTCGGCGGTGCGATCCGACGAAGCGTTGCGCACCAGCGGACGCAGCCCGGCCCAGGTGCCCACCACGTCGGCCCGGGTGGCCTTTCGCGTGAACCAGTGGTTGAACCCTCCGAGCAGGTAGTCCACATCCTCGGGGGTGCACTGCGGGTCGTCGAGAGGGCCGTCGTAGTCGGTGTCGGTGGTACCCAGATAGGCCAACTCACCCCACGGCACCACGAACATCGACCGTTTGTCGGCCGGTACCGCCAGTCCCGATATGGCGATGTCGTTGCCGACCAGGTGGTGGGGAATGGTGAGGTGGATGCCCTTCGCCGGGCGAGTGGCATCGGGGTCGTGACCCTCGTCGAACATGGCGATGTCGTCCACCCACACCCCGGTGGCACTGATGACCCCCCGGGTTCGGATGTCGAGCTCCCGCCCGTCGGTGCGAACCCGAACCGATGTCACCCGGCCGTCGGATCCGTGGCCGATGCCGATCACCTCGGTGCGATTGGCGACCGCGGCGCCGTGGTCGAGCGCCGCGGTGCGGGCCAGGGCGAGCGTGAGCCTGGCGTCGTCGGCCAGGCAGTCGTAGTAGAGGTAGCCCGACACCAGGCGCTCGGGGTCGAGCGTGGGCGCATGGGCCAGCGCCTCGTCGCGCGAGATCCGCTTGTGCATCTTGCCGATGCGGAACCCACCGGTGAGGTCGTACAACCACAGCGCCGAGCCGAACGCCCGAGACAGGGACTTGGGCACCACCCCGCCCTTGCCGAACATGGGGATGAGGTGCGGGACGACGCGCACCAGATGTGGGGCGTTCCGCAGCAATCGGCGTCGCTCCCGCAGGGCCTCGTACACCAGGCGGATCTCGCGCTGTTGCAGGTACCGCAGTCCACCGTGCACCATCTTCGAGGACTTCGAGGAGGTGCCCGAGGCGAAGTCGTCACGCTCGACCAAGGCGGTGCGCAAGCCGCGGGACGCGGCGTCGAGCGCACATCCGGCGCCGGTGATCCCGCCGCCGATCACCACCACGTCGAACTCCTCGTCGCCCAACCGGCGCACGTTCGTGTGACGATCGAAGCTCACTGAACCAACCCTAGGACCCGGGCGGGCCACAGGGACAACCGCGCCGACGCCGCCCGCGGGGCAGTGCGTGGGACCAGCTGACCTACAGTCCGGAGATGCGGCCGCGTGCGACCACCGTGACGACCTGGGTCGTGCTGGCCTGCCTGGCCCTGGCCGGCGCGTGTTCGTCGTCGGAGCCGGGCGCAGCCGAACCGACCACCCCGTCGACCGTTCCCCAGAGCACCTCCAGCGAGCCGGCCGAGATCATCGAGGTGCCGGTGGCCGACTTCG
>JAOUEE010000176.1 GCA_029858875.1 Acidimicrobiia bacterium | reverse complement strand
CGGCCCCCGGTGAAGAGGGCAGCCCGCTGGCCAGCAACCCCGATGACGGCTTCAAGTTCGACGGGCACGTGATCTTCCGTCCCCATCGTTATGTCTTCCAGGGTGTCAAGGTCCTGGCCGTCGGCAGCGACCTGGTGCCCCAACCTGGTGACGAGGTCGACAGTGAGATCTCGGCCGGTGGTGGCGGCATCATCACCTTCGCCCTGCCGCCCGAGCAGGCCCAGTTCATGGCCACCCTGAATCCGGCTTCGATGGTGCTGTCGCTGACCTCGGATGACTACACCCCCGAGCCGCTGCCGCCGCTCGACGCCGCCCTGTTCGATGTCCTGCCCGGTGAGGACCCGAACCAGCTGACGCCCTACGGCGCCGAGGGCTACCTGAGTGACCTCGGCGACGAGGTCGGCTCGCTGGCCTTCCCCGACGAACTGCCCAACGGCGACAGCGAGGCTCCAGCCGATGCTGGTGCCGACGCCGGTAGCCCGGGCAACTGATCCACCTACCCGACTCGAGGGACTCCACGATGTCATCATTCTTCGCCGAAGAAGGAGGCGACTGGTTCGACCAGCCGACTCCCGGTGCCGACGCCGGCACCGTCGAGGCTGCGGCCCCGGCACCGACGGCACCTTCTGCGGGCATCGCCACCGTGGTGGTGGACCGAGATCCTGGGGTCCAGGCCGACCTGGCCGCCAAGTTGGGTGGTGTTCCCACCTTCGCCTCGATCGAGGAGCTGGCAGCCCGCCTCACCGGCACGCCGGTGGTGGCCGTCCTGGGACCGACGTGCTCGCATCCCGAGATCCTCGTCGCCTCCGAGCGGGTGCTCAGCTACCACGCCGAACTGGGGACGGTGCTGGTGGCCGACGAGTTGTCGACCAGCCTGCTCCAGCAGGCCTTGCGGTCGGGAGTGAAGGACGTGTTGGCGTCGCCGGTCGATCCCGGCGAGCTGCTCGCCACCATCGAGCGGGTCGGCGCCACGCTCCAGCCCATCGCGGGAGCTGCGCCCACCACCAACACGCCCGCCTTCGACGAGTTCGGCGAGGGTGCCGAGCCGGGCAAGGTCATCACCGTGTTCTCCACCAAGGGTGGTGCCGGCAAGTCCGTCATCGCCGCCAACCTGGCGGTGAGCCTGGCCCAGCGCAGCGAGCGACCGGTCTGTCTCATCGATGCCGATCTCCAGTTCGGTGACATCGCCGTGATGCTCAAGTTGGCGCCCCAGCACACCATCGTCGACGCCGTCGCCTCCCAGGACCGGCTCGACGAGGCCATGTTGGCCAACCTGCTGACGGTGCACGAGGCCTCGGGCCTGCTGGTGCTGCCGGCTCCCCTGGAGCCCGCCTTCGCCGATCAGATCGGTGCCGGCGAGATGGTGCAGGTCGTGGAGGTGCTGCGACGCTTCTGCAGCCACGTCGTCATCGACACGCCCGCCTACTTCAACGATGTGGTGCTCGGCCTCATCGAGATCAGCGACGACGTCCTCTTGGTGGCCGGGATGGACATCCCCAACATCAAGAACGTCAAGATCGGTCTGCAGACACTGCGACTGCTGAACACGCCGATGGAGAAGCTGCGCCTGGTTCTCAACCGGGCCAACTCCAAGGTGAAGCTCGATGTCAGCGAGGTGGAGCGCACGCTCCAGGTGACCGCCGAATCACTCATTCCCAGCGACGTCGTGGTGCCCCAGTCGGTCAACAAGGGCGTGCCCGTGGTGCTGAGCGCACCCCGCTCCGGCGTGGCCAAGTCGATCGAAGAGCTCGCCGGCACCTTCATCGCCGTCGAGGGCAAACGAAAGCGCCGCTGACTCCAACCGGCGCCCGTCCACCAACCAACCGTCACCCCACTGATCAACCGGCTTCGAGGAAACCCACATGTCTCTCTATCAGCGACTGCATGAGGCACAGAACGGATCGGGCGAGCCCGAGGCTGCGGCTGGTCTGAAGCGTGACCCGGTGCTCGACGAGCTCCGCCAGCGCATCCACCATGTGCTGATCGACGATCTGGGGCCGATCCTCTACGACAATCGGCTGTCGGAGGAAGAGCTCCGCAAGCGGGTCCATGAACAGCTCCAGGCCGCCTTGGCCCAGGAGCGGGCGCCCCTGTCGGCCGCCGACCGGGCGCAGCTGATCCAGGACGTGGCCGACGATGTGCTCGGCTACGGGCCCATCGACAAGCTGCTCAAGGACGAAGACGTCTCGGAGATCATGGTGAACGGTCCCGAGCTGGTGTTCGTCGAGCGCAAGGGCAAGCTCACCAAGGACCCCACGGTGACGTTCGTCGACGAGATGCACCTGCGCCGGGTGATCGACAAGATCGTGGCCCAGGTCGGCCGTCGCATCGACGAGAGCCAACCCCTCTGTGACGCCCGCCTGCCCGACGGCTCCCGTGTCAACGCGGTGATCTCGCCGCTGTCGATCGGTGGACCGTTCCTCACCATCCGTAAGTTCGCCAAGGATCCGCTGCAGATCGACGACCTGATCCGCTTCGGGACGCTCGATGCCCACTCGGCTCGCTTCCTGCAGGCCTGCATCGTCGGCAAGCTCAACGTGATCGTGTCCGGTGGTACCGGTACCGGTAAGACGACTGCTCTCAACGTGTTGTCGTCGTTCATCCCCGCTGACGAGCGCATCGTCACCATCGAGGATGCCAAGGAGCTCCAGCTCCACCAGGAGCACGTGCTGTCGCTGGAATCCCGTCCCCCCAACGTGGAGGGCAAGGGCGCGGTGTCGATCCGCGACCTGGTGAAGAACTCCCTGCGCATGCGGCCCGACCGCATCGTCGTCGGCGAGTGCCGTGCCGGGGAGGCCCTGGACATGCTCCAGGCCATGAACACGGGCCACGACGGCTCGCTCACCACGATCCACGCCAATGCCCCGCGTGACACGCTGAGCCGTCTCGAGACCCTGGTGCTGATGGCCGGCTTCGACCTGCCCATCACCGCCATCCGCCAGCAGATCTCATCGGCCGTCGATCTCATCGTCCAGCTGTCCCGCCTGCGCGACGGTAGCCGCCGCATCACCCACATCACGGAGGTGCAGGGCATGGAGGGTGACGTGATCACCCTCCAGGACATCTTCCTGTTCGACTTCGGCGCCGGCGTCGATGAGCAGGGTCGGTACCGCGGCTCGCTCAAGGCGGTCGGTGTGCGACCGAAGTTCGCCGAGAAGCTGGCCGACATGGGCATCCGCCTCGGACCCGAGGTCTTCCAGCCCGACGCAGGAGCCCACCGATGACCCACACCTCCACCATGGACGTCCGCTGGCGGATCTTCATGGCGTCAATTCTGGCGTGCATGATGATCGTGCTGGCCGGGCCGGCCCTGCTGGCCCAGGAGGCCGCGCCCGACGACGGGATCAGCACCACGGTTCGGCTCGTCGACACCCGATCCGACCCGGTCGCCGTCGTGCACACCGGCTCGAGCGCCGCGCCCGACGTGACCGCCGCCGTCAACGGTGAGCCGGCCAACTCGGTCCGCACCGTCTCGGCGTGGGATGTCGGATACGGGGCCAACACGGCGATCGTCATCGACACCAGCGGGAAGAACCGCGATTCGCTCGAGGCTCTGAAGGAATCGGCTTCGACGTACGTCAGCGGTCTCGCACCCAACGAGCGGGTGGCGCTGGTCACCACCGGTGCAACCGGGCGAGTGCTGGTGCCGTTCACCTCAAACCGATCCCTCCTGCAGAGCGAGATCGGCACTCTGGAATCCGGTGGTGCCTTCCACCTGTGGGACGGCGTCTCGGCCGCGCTCGACGAGTTGGAGCGGGCCGAGGAGGAGAACTCGATCTCCAACGTCGTCATCATGGCGGCCGGCGGTGACGAGTTGTCGGAGAGCCGCTACGAGGTGATCCAGGGTCGCCTGCTCAGCTTGGACGCCTTGGTCCATGTGGCCAGCATCAACCTGCGCGGACTCAACGTCGACGAGCTGAAGACCCTCACCAGGCAGAACGGCGGGTCGTCCAACGTGGTGGCCGACACCGAGTCGTTCGTGGAGTCCACCGACGTCCTCGGCAGCAACGTCCACGGGTTGTACGCCGTCGGCTTCACCTCCGACCAGCTGTCGGCCGGTACCGATCTGGATCTCACCATCGACGGTGAAGCCTTCGCGATCGGCTACGTCCCTGGCTCTCTGGCAACCGGCGACGCGCTGGAACGCGGTCAGTCCGCCGGAGGCGGCACGTCGGTGAGCTTCCTCACCGGCCAGCGGGGCCTCATGATCGGCATCGGTCTGGGTGCCGCAGCCATCGGTCTGGCCGTCCTGGCCATCGGTTTGCTCTTCCAGAACGACGAGTCGGCCCTGGAGTCGATGCTCAACGCCTACAAGGACGGGAGCGCCGACGGCGACCCGGCCCAGAATGCGCTGGTCAACAACGCCATCTTCCAGCGGGCGGTGGAGCTGACCGAGCAGATCGCCGAGAGGCAGGGGGCCCTGGCTCGCACCGAGGAGAAGCTCGAACAGGCCAACCTGCCCTTCAAGGCGGCCGAAGCCCTCATGTTCTACGCCGCGTCGGCTGTGGTCTCGGTGCTCCTGGCCTTCGTGCTCAAGGGAGACCCCAAGCTGGCCATCACCGTGCTGCTGCTGGGCATTGTCGCCCCGGTCGTCACGGTCAAGTTCATGGCCGCCCGCCGGCGCAAGAAGTTCGTCTCCCAGCTTCCCGACACGCTGACCCTCCTCGCCGGCACGTTGAAGGCGGGCTACTCGTTCATGCAGGGTCTCGAGTCGGTCTCACGGGAGAGTGAGGACCCGATCGCCGAGGAGCTCCGCAAGGTGGTCACCGAGGCCCAGCTGGGCCGCCCGGTCGAGGAAGCCCTCGACATGTCGGCCGATCGCATGAGCAGCGACGACTACGCCTGGGCGATCATGGCCGTCAAGATCCAGCGCGAGGTCGGCGGCAACCTGTCCGAGCTGCTGATGACCGTGGCCGAGACCATGACCGCACGTGAGCGCTTGCGCCGCGACGTCGCCTCACTCACGGCCGAGGGCCGCATCTCGGCCATCGTCCTGGGCTTCTTGCCCTTCGGCCTCGGCGCCGTCATGTACGTGATCAACCCCGGGTACGTGGGGCTGTTGTTCTCTGAGACGGTCGGCAACATCATGCTCGGCGCCGGCTTCGTCGGCGCCATGATCGGCTTCCTCTGGATGAAGAAGCTCATCACCATCGAGATCTGAGATGACTGTGACCATATTGAGCCTTTCCCTCCTCGCCATCAGCACCCCCGCCTTGGCGGCGGGCGGCATCGGCCTGGCCATCGCGCTGGTGGCCTATGCCGTGCTCTCCCACGCCGAAGAGAAATCGGTGGTTCGGGAGTCGCTGCGCCAACTCGACGGTTACGAGGTCGAGAGTTCGCGCGACCAGGAGCTGATGGACCCGCTGCTGAGCCGCATCCTGGGTCCGGTCGGTGGCGTCATGAACCGCCTCGGTCGGCGTTTCACGCCCACCGGCTATGTCGACACCGTCCGGGCGAAGTTCATCCGAGCCGGGTTCAACAGCGTCGATGTGGTGGACCGGTTCATGGCCATCAAGGTGGGCATGGCGCTCCTGGTGCCAGTGCTCCTGTGGTTCACGTTCATCTTCAATCCCCTCGGCCTGAAGGGTCTGCTCCAGCTGGCCTTCTTCGTCATCTTCGCCGCCGCGTTCGTCATGGGTCCCGACAGCTGGGTGAACCGCCGGGTCGAGGATCGCCAGAAGGCCATCCTGGCCAACCTGCCCGACGTGCTCGACCTGCTGACCATCAGCGTGGAGGCCGGCCTCGGCTTCGAGCAGGCGCTCGACCGGGTGATCGGCGCCGTGCCCGGCCCGCTCACCATGGAGTTCTCCCGGATGCTCGGTGAGACCAGGGCCGGTGCCAGCCGATCCGATGCCATGAAGGCGATGGACCAGCGCATCGACGTGGCCGAGGTGCGATCGTTCGTGATGGCCATCATCCAGGCCGACACCTTCGGTGTGTCCATCGGCCGAGTGCTGCGGGCCCAGGCCGAGGAGATGCGTATCAAGCGTCGCCAGATCGCCCAGGAGAAGGCCCAGAAGGCGCCGGTCAAGATGCTGATCCCGATGGTGTTCTGCATCTTCCCCGCCTTGTTCGTCATCGTGCTCGGTCCGGCGATGATCAACATCTCCCGCGCCTTCTGAGAGCGGCTGCGGGCATGGTTTCCGCGGTCCGTCCCGAGGCGGACGGAACCGAGCGATCCGGTACGGATAGACCGGTCGCCTCGCACGAGGCGGCGTGGATGGCCGCGGTGGCCGTGGTCGGCCTGCTGGCCGGTCTGGCGCCGTTCAACGACAACAGCTTCTTCACCCACCTGACCACCGGTCGGGGCATCGTCGACAGCCTGTCCGTGCCGCACACCGATCCGTACACGTTCACCTCCGCCGCTGAGCCGTGGGTCGTGCAGAGCTGGTTGGCCAGCGCTCTCTACGGCGGTCTGGACGCGGTGGGTGGCGTCCTGGCCATCCGGATCTTCACCGGCGTCGTGACGGCGGCGCTGGCCGCGTTGGTGTGGCGGCTGTCGCGGCCGGCGGGCGCCCTGCTGCCCCGTCTGGCGCTGTCGGGCGGCACGGTGCTGATGGGCATCGTCGTGTGGTCGGAGCGGCCGCTGCTGCTGGGCCTGCTGTTCTTCGCCCTGACCCTGGCCCTGGTCCACGAGGACCGCATCGATGTGCGGTGGGCCGTGCCGCTGTTCTGGGTGTGGGCCAACGTGCACGGGTCGTTTCCGCTGGGCCTGGTGCTGCTGGGCACGCTGTGGGTCGGTGGTCTGCTGGACCGCACCCGACCCCAGCGGACCGCCCGCCTCCTGCTGTGGTCGACGGTGGGTGCGGTGCTCGGCGGGGTCCTCAACCCCTACGGCGTGCGTCTGCTCGTATTCCCGCTGGATCTGCTGTCCAAGCGCGAACAGTTGCAGCACGTGGTCGAATGGCAACGCCCCGACCTGGGCGACCGCTACGCCCAGATCTTCGTGGTGGTGGCGGTGGTGGCCGTCGTCGCCGCCATCCGTTCCCGTCGGTGGGCGGTGGTGCTCCCGGTGGCGGTGTTCCTGGTCGCGGCGCTGCTCGGCGCCCGCAACGTGGCCGTGGCGTCGATCGCCTTCGCCGGCATCGCCGCGCCGGCGCTGCACGGCATCGGCTCGATCACGACGTCGGGCCGAGGCCCGCGGGCCCGCCTGACGCTGATGGTCGCCGCCGCGCTGGCGTTGGTCGGCAGTGTGGTGCTGCTCGGTCGGGACAACTTCGAGCTGCGGGCGTACCCGGTGGAAGCGGTCGAGTGGATCGACGCCAACGGTGGCTTCGGCGATGATGCGCGATGGGCCCACACCGACACCACCGGCAACTACCTCACGCTGCGCTTCGACGGTGCCGTGCCGATCTTCATGGACGACCGGATGGAGCTCCATCCGCCCGAGCTGATCGAGGACTACCTCGTGCTCAACGCCGGGGAGCAGGGGTGGGCCACCGTGCTCGACCGTTGGGCCATCGACGCCGTCCTCTGGCCCACCGACCGCGACCTGGCCGCCGAACTGGTGGCGAGCACCGACTGGGAAGCGGTCGAATGGCCATGGCGCCCCGCCGAGGGAGAGTTCTCGGATTCGGCGGACCCCCTCGCACCCCCGTACCTCATCGCCTGTCGGACGGGCACGCCCCTGTGCGACACCCTCCGTCCCACCTGACCACCCCCGACTGAAATTGCGTGGGTTTGTGCAACTGATTTGCACGAACTGGCGCCAGGTCGGGGCGTACGAGAATCGGGTCAGAACTGGCGTGAGTCCGTGCCAACCGTTTGCACAAACCCACGCAATTTCGGTGGGCACTAACCCACGCAATTTGAGTCCGGGGGGGCGGCTGCCACGGACTGGATCCACGCCCAGCAGGCGTCGATCTGTGCGGCGAGGTCGGCCAGGTCACCACCGTTGTCGACCACGAAGTCGGCCACGGCCAGCCGATCCTCCCGGCTGGCCTGATTGGCGATGCGGCTCCGGGCGTCGTCCTCGCTGAACCCGCGGTGGGTGACCAGGCGTTCGATGGCCACGTCGGCGGGCGTGTCGACCACGATGATCCCGGCCAGCTGCTCGAAACCGGGGCGATCCGAACTGCCGTCCTGGCGCACCAGCAACGGAATATCGTT
>JAOUEE010000175.1 GCA_029858875.1 Acidimicrobiia bacterium | reverse complement strand
CCCTGAGCACAAATCGTGTCATCACCACCCAACGCCACGATCACATCCGCCCCCGGCGTCCCCAAAATCACATCCGCACCCGCCGTCGGCACCTGCCCCACATTCAGATCCACCGTCACCGGCAACCCATTACACGTCGCACCCGTCAGGCTGCACGTCGCGAACGAGAACGAGGCGATGCGGGTCGGTCGACTCGGGTTGCCGGCGTTGTGGCCGGTGAACCAGAACGTGCACTCGTCGACCGGATCGACCGACATCGCCGCGTAGTCACCCCAACGCTGCGGCGTGACCGGCGCGGCATCGTCGCCTTGCGGTGTGGTGCCGGCGAGGATCGTCTGTTCGGGCTGGGTCATCTGGCCGGCAGCATCGCCCGCCTGGCGACCCGTGTACCAGAGGCTGGGGTAGATCTCGTTTCCGTCGGTGCTGTCACTGTTGACGGCGCTGTACGCCATCGCGATGTTTCCGGCGGCATCGATGGCCGCGCTACCCATCCAGCGGTGGATGAGCTGATCCTCGGAGGTGATGCCGGCGGGCTGGGGCGCATACGTTCCCTGATCACCGATGGACCAACCGGCTCCGCCGTGTAGCTGGTACCAACGGATGCCGGCCACCTCGCCGGTGGGCGCGAACGGCAGACCGGTGAGGCCGGCACCGACGTCGACGGTCTGATTGAACACCATGCGGGCGCCGCCGGCCGCGCTGCGGTACTTGAGGCTCATCATCGGCCGGTTGGAGAGCGCGTCGATGGTGTCGTCGGAGTCGGGCTGGGGAATGCAGTCCCGCACGCCCTCACCATTGCGATCACAGCTCATCACGCGGAAGCTGGCCGGCGAGAGGGTGTCGACCAGAGGGAAGAGCAGGCTCGCCGCCCCGAAGTCCACCGTGGCCTCGTAGATCTCGATGCGCTCGGTCGGGTCAGCGGTGTCCTGGGTGTCGTCGACGGTGCGGACGAACGGCACTCCGGTACCCGCCGGCGGAACCGGACCGTCCACGTCAGCCGGCAGGATCCTGGTGGACCGCACCCCGGCCTGTGGGCTGAGCGCCGGAATGGTCGTTCGTAGGAAGTTGGCCGGCGCTCCCACCAGCATGTCGACCCGGTCGAACACGTAGACCCCGAGATCCGTGCCCTCGAAGGAGGTCATGTAGTAGCCGTCGTGCCACACCCCGAACTTCGGGTAGTCCGGGAACGCGGGAACCGCGAAGGTGTAGAGCCAGTAGCCGTTGGTCGGGTCGGCGGTCTGCGAGAGGGCCAGGCACATGAAATGGGGCCCCGCCGGACTGGTCCGGGCGAACTGGGTGAGCAGCCAGCGGTCGGCGATCTGGTCATAGATGACGATGGGGTCGCCGAGATTGCTGGCGCACGGATCACCGGCCGGCCAGATGCTGGCGAAGCTCAGCGGTCCCACGAGCGACGTGCCGGCCTTGTCCCAGATCTGAAGCGAGGTGGCATTGACCATCTGGACGTAGTGATCGGGACCCACGTCGCCCACGGTGTCGGGTGGGCTGACCGGCACCGTCATGCCGGCGAAGCTCTGCTGGGGTGCGCTCAGTTCGCCCGGTGTGTCGGCGAGTCCTGCGCCGGCCGGGAGAGCGTCGGCCTGCACCAGTGGGTCACGGTCCGGTGAGGCAAAGACCGGTGCCCCGGCTCCGACGTCGCCGGCCTCGGCCTCGGGCACCTCCGCCACGGTCGTCGCTGCCGACTCGGCCACCTCCCCGAGATCTGCGGCGACCGGGGCCACCTCGTCCCCGATCAGCACATCCGGCGCACGCCCGGCCGATCGTGGCCCGCCGTGAACGGGCGTCGCGGCAGCCACCGTGAGGCCCGAAACCACCACGATGACGGTCACCAGCGCGCCGAATCGATGGACGCGGGCCGTTCTCGCAGGGGTGGGCACTGCCGGTTCTCCTTCTGTCACCGACCGGATGGCCGATGTCAGAACGGTAACGTGACAGTATTTTTCGGTCTATTTGATGCTGTTTGCGTTGCTCACTCGCATGATCGAGCCACTTCGGTGCGGCAGGCGTCCACACCCGGGCCCCCGACACCGACATCTCGGCCGTTGCCGCCGAACAGCTTGTCGTTGCCAGCACTGCCCTTGAGCTTGTCGTCGCCCGCGCCGCCCGACACCGTGTCGTTGCCGGCGCTGCCGATGAGCTCGTCCGCACCCGCAGCGCCGTTCACCACATCGTTGCCGCCACCGCCCACGGCCTTGTCGTCGCCACCACCACCGATGAGGCGGTCGGTGCCGGCCTGGCCGAGGGCCCGATCGTTCCCACCACCGAGCTTGACCACATCGTCGCCGGTGCCCGCGCAGACCAGGTCGTCGCCCGCCTTTGTCTCCACCACGTCATCACCGTTGCCGGCCGAGACCACGTCGTCGCTCACCGTGCCCTTGAAGACGTCGTCGAAGGGCGTGCCCGGGATGGCCCGCTGACCCGAGCAGATCGGATCTGCGGTGCACGACAGGCTCCGGTCGTACCGGTAGGCCTCCTCGACGGCCGACATCGTGTCGGGGATGGCGGGATCGGCGAACTGGTCACGAACGGTGACCTGACGGGTCTTCGTCCACGTGATGGCTCCGGTGGCGTCGTTGACCGTGAGGCGCCATTCCTTGCGCTTGTGGTCGATGAACTGACCGGCATTGCCCACATCGCCGACGTACTCGGTGATGCCCCGCCCGGCGGCCGACGGCGCGAGGCAGTCCAGGCCGACCTGCCTGAACGAGTTCCCCTGCACCAGCAGCGAAGGTCCTCCGCTCATCCCGTCGGCACTCACCAGGTCACAGCCCGCGAGCACCAGCAGTTGGAGGCCGGTGTCGAAGGTGAAGGCCACCGGATCCACGAAGATCTCGTCGTCGCCATCCCGATCGATGTCGTGCACCGCCGCGATGCTCTGGTTCCCGAGTCCGCTGAAGGACGTGAAGCCATCAGCCGACGCGGTGAATCCGTTGTCGAGCACCACCAGCGTGTGCACCGTGTTCGCGGACTCGGTGACGTAGACCTGATCGGGTAGACCCCCATTTCGTGCCAACTTGGATCGACCGACATGTGCATCGGCGTCAGCCGGATGCTCCGGTCAGGCGGCACCGTGTTGATCGTCGGTCCGGCCGGGATGGGGAAGTCGACGCTCGCCGCCCAGGCCGTCGGCACCCTCCGGTCGATCACCGGCCAGGCCCTGCCGGCACTCGCCGATCTCGACTATCGACCCCTCGCCCACGCATTGGGACGGCCGCAGGCGGCCACCGTCGACTCGCATGTGGCCTCGGGTGTCCGACGGCTGGGATGCCACACCCGACGCCAGGCCGCGGCCCGGGTTCGGGGCACGGCGTGAACCGTCCCCAGGCCTTGCTCGCCGGGACCGCCGACGCTCCCGAGGCCGCGCTGACCCTGGCCGACGTCGCCGACCGCCGCCACCGCCTGCACGGCACCACCGTGCTGGCCGTGATCGCCGATCAGCCGGCCGGACGGGCAACCCTCCATCTCACCCTGCGCGGGGCCACGCTGATCCTGGACATCCGCCTCCCCGATCACCAGCGGGAGCTGTTCGTCGACCAGCTGCACCGTGTGGTCGACCTCCACCCCGTGCCAACTCCCGTCCGGTTCACCGACGAGCAACGAGCCCTTCTCCACGAGTTGCGGTGCGGTGCGTCACTCGACGCCGCCGCTCGGGCCGTCGGCCTGTCCAGGCGCACGGCGGCACGACGACTGGCCGAGCTGCGAACCCAGGCGGACGCCCGCTCCACCGCCGCGCTGCTCGGCATCGACGACGACCCGTGAGGTGGGCCCGTCTCATCCGAGGTCGAGGAACAAGGCCTGTAACTGCAGGGCCTCGAGCGGATTGCGTTCCATCATGTCGATGTAGCGGGTGATGCGGTCGATGGCCTGCAGTCGCCTGGCCACGTCGGGGGCGGTGTCGATGCCGTCTCGGTAGGTGTGGGCCAGCGTGGCCAGACCGAACCGCACTTCGTCGGTCCGCAACAGCCGCATCTGCCGCTTCTGGCCGGCGACGAGCGCCCGCCGACCCGATCCACGCATGCCCAGCTGTTGCTCCCGCTCGTCCAGCTCCGCCAGCTCGCGATCGTGACGCTCCTGGAGGGGCCCGGCGGCGGCATCGATGTGCTGGCGGATCTCGGCGACCAGCGTGGCCACCGCCGCACCCGTGCCGTCGAGCCGGGCCGGCGCGCCGGCGCAGAGGACACGTCGGGCGCCGAGATCGGGATCGGTGGCCAGCAGGCGGGCTCGATCGAGGCTGCCCCCGGCCGCGGCGGCCACCGACGCAGCCAATTCGGCCGGGATGCCCTCGGCCTGGAGCGCGACGGCGATGTCGGCGTTGGCCACGGCCGAGAACTCGATCACCTGACAACGCGACGCGATGGTGGGGAGCTCGGCCAGATGATGCTCGGCCAGCAGCAGCACCAGTGCGCTGGGTGGGGGCTCCTCGATCGACTTCAGCAACAACGAGGCCGCTTCGTCATTGGTGGTGTGGAACTGCTTGGCGATGACCACGTGGCGCGAACCCTCGCTGGGCGAGCTGTGCACCGACTGCCGCAGCGTGGATGCCTCGGGCTTGCGGAAGATGCCGCCCTCGGGCTCGATCACCTCGACATCGGCCAGCTTCTGTTCGGCGGCCAGTCGGCGGAAGCGATCGGCCCCCTCGGCGTCGTCACAGGCGTTGGCCAGCACCTCGCCGGCGAAGGCCCACGCGGCGGCCAGCTTGCCGGAGCCCCGCGGTCCGACGAAGAGGTAGGCGTGGCTCGGCTGGTGCGCTGCGGCCCGCAAGCGGCCAACGGCCTCGACCTGGCCCACTACGGCGGCGAAGGCATCGGTGCCGACGTCAGACATCGAGCCGGCCCCCGACGGCGGACCACACCCGACCCGCCACCTCGTCGATGTCACCCCGACCGTCGATCACCACCCAGTCACGCTCGCGGGCCAACTCCGCGAAGCCGGCCCGGACTCGCTCGTGGAAGTCATCACCCGCGGCTTCGAGCCGGTCGAGGTCACGATCCAGGCGACGACGAGCCTCTTCGCCGTCGAGCTCCAACAGCACCACGAGGTCAGCGTCGAGGCCACCGGTGGCGAAGTGCGACAGCGCCTCCACCGGCGAGACGCCCAGGCCGCGGCCCAAGCCCTGGTAGACGAGCGAGGAGCCCACATAGCGATCGGTGACCACGTGGCGACCGGCCTGGAGCGCGGGACGGACCACCTGGGCCACGTGCTGGGCCCGATCGGCGGCCATCAACAGTGCCTCGGTGCGGGGATCGATCTCGGCGTGGGCAGGATCGAGCACCACCTCGCGGATTCGCCGGCCCACGGCCGTGTCGCCCGGCTCGAAGGTGAGCACGGCATCGATGCGCTGGGCCAGGAGCCGGGCCTGGGTGCTCTTGCCCGACCCCTCACCGCCCTCGAACGCGATCAGTCTGCCGCTCATGGGACCGCCTCGTAGCCACCCTCTTCGCGCCGGACGGACCGCAACGACATCGTTGCCAGCGCGCCGGCCAGGATGATGATCAGCCCGGCCAGCCACAACGTGAGCCGAACACCAGGTATGGCCACATCAACGCCCATGACGGTGATGGAGCGGTCCCACAGCTCGTTGGACAGGCCGTCGAGCAACTGGGACAACATCGGGCCGATGGCGAAAGCCACCAGCACGCAGAGACGGACGATGGTGAGCAGCGCGCTGAAGATCCGGCCCCGCATCTCGTCCTCGACGTTCTCGTGCAGCAAGGTGAAACCGAGCACGTAGACCGCCCCGGCAGCCATCCCGATGACCGTCACCAGCGCCGCGGCCGACAGCAGGTCGCTCACCGATGCCGCCACGAGCAGCGTGGCCCCGGCCAGGAACACCGAACCGACGAACACCCGTTCCTTGGGCATCTTCTTCTGGAGGAACGACAGCGACAGCACCCCGGCGGCAACGCCCATGCCGAGACAGGTGACGAAGACACCGAATCCGGCATCGCCGGCCCCCAACACCTCGTCGGCGAAGATCGGGCCGAGCGGCACCAGCATGCCGCCCCCGATGAGGCCGGTGGCCAGGCCCACCATCACCGCCCGAACGACAGGGTTGATGAAGATGAACTCCCAGCCCTCCTTGACGTCGCGGAATGCCGAGCTGAAGTCGAAGATCCGTCCCGCGGTGGCCGGACCCTCGCGACGGTGGTGGGGGAAGGGAATGGTCAACACCAGCGCCGCCGTGATCAGGAACGTGACGGAGTCGAAGTAGAAGGCCAGCCCCTCCTGGTTGAGGCGCAGGGTGTCGACCGCTCCGTGGTCGCCGAACCAACCCGACAGCTTGGCCAGCAACGCGAACAGGCCGGCCCCGATGGGGAGGGTGCCGTAGGCCGCGGCCAGCGACAGGGAGTTGGCGGTGGTGAGGTACTCGGTGGGAACGATGTTGGGGACCGAGGCCTCCTTGGCCGGCTGCCAGAGCATGGTGAACACCTCGAGCAACAACGAGGCAAAGACCAACCCGGCCACGCTCTCGACGAACGGCAACGACGCCAACACCGCCGCCCGCCCGAGATCGCAGAAGATCATGACCCGCTTCCGGTTGACGCGATCGACGAGCACGCCGGCGAAGGTGGCCAGGAAGAAGCCGGGAACGAGGCGAGCGGCCAACACCAGCGATACCGACGTGCCGGCGTTGCCCCCGCCGACCTGCGTGGCCAGTGCGGTGATGGCCAACAGGCCCAACCAGTCACCGGTGGCCGACACCACCTGGGCCAGCCAGAGACGGAAGAACTCGGGCGAACCGAACAGGCGCGCCTGCCACCCCATCGACGCAGCGCTGCGGTCGGGCGCGTCCGGGCCGGACGGCGCGACCACGACGGCCTCCTCGCTCAGCCCAGCCACGAATGACACCCTAGTGGGGCACGCCGGGGGCGCCCGAAACGATTCGGGCGCGAACCGGCAACCGCCGCTCTGGACATCGCAAGACCGACGCCGACGTCAGTCGGGCGACTGCTCGGCAACCTCGGGGTCGGAGGTCGGCTCGGCCACGGCCTGCTCGGCGGTGGCCTTCTTCTTCGTGGCCTTCTTCTTCGTCGCCTTCTTCTTCGTCGCCTTCTTCTTCGTCGCCTTCTTCTTCGTCGCCGGTCCCCTGGCCCGCCGCTCGGCCAACAACTCGGCCGCCCGCTCGTCGGTCAGCTCCTCGACGGTGTCGCCTTTGCGCAACGACGCGTTGGTCTCCCCGTCGGTGACGTAGGGACCCCAGCGACCGTCCTTGACCACCATCGGCTTGCCGCTGTCGGGATCGGCGCCCATCTCCCGCAACGGCGGCTTCACCGTCTGCCCGCGACGGGTCTTGGGCTGGGCCAGGATCTCGAGGCACTCGTCCAGGGTGACGGTGAACAGCTGATCCTCGGTCTCGAGGCTGCGGCTGTCCTTCTTCGCCTTGCCCTCGTCGTCGACCACGGTCTTCTGGAGATAGGGCCCGTACCGGCCGTTGGCCACCACGATCTCCTGGCCGTCGGCGGGATCGGCGCCCACCGTCCGAGGAAGCTGCAACAGCTTGGTGGCCGTCTCGAGATCGATCGTCTCGAGATCCATCGAGGCGAAGAGTGACGCCGTCCTGGGCTTCTCGCCGCCGCCGTCGTCGTCGTGGTCGCCCATCTGCACGTAGGGACCGAAACGACCGGCCTTGGCGTAGACGGGTAGGCCGGTCTCGGGGTGGAGACCGAGATCCTTGTCACCACTGGGCGCCTCGACGTACTCGATGGCCCGCTCCAGAGTGAGCTCGTCGGGGGGTAGATCATCGGGGATGCTGGCTTTGTCGTCACCCCGCTGCACGTAGGGGCCGTACCGGCCGACTCGGGCCACCACGGCCTCGCCGGCCTCGGTGACCCCCAGGGGGATGGAGTTGATGGCCGCAGCATCGATCTCGCCCAGCCGGACGTCGACCTTCTCCTTCAGCCCCGAATCGTCGGCGTCACCGAAATAGAACGCCTCGAGCCAGGGCACCGCTTCGGCCACGCCACCGGCGATCTTGTCGAGATCGTCCTCCATCCGGGCCGTGAACGTGTAGTCGACCAGGTTCGGGAAGTGACCCTCGAGCAGACCCACCACCGAGAACGCGGTGAAGCTGGGCACGAGGGCGCGGCCCTTC
>JAOUEE010000174.1 GCA_029858875.1 Acidimicrobiia bacterium | reverse complement strand
GGACGAGGATCAGTGAGTGCCGACGTCGGTGACGGCGAGTCGGACGCCCCGCCGGGGGTCGAAGATCCCGTCCCGGTGGTCGACGGCGAATCGGCCCACGATGACCAGCCTGGTGACGCCCCGTCCAGCGGCACCATGGAAGCCGAGCTGGAACATCTGGTCGGCGACATCGAGCGGATCACCGCCGAGCGGGACAAGCTGCTCGACGACGCTCAACGCCTGGCCGCCGAGTTCGCCAACTTCCGCAAGCAGACCGACAAGCGCCAGGTCGACATGGCCGGCCAGGCCGGCGCCGGCCTCATCGAGCGGCTGTTGCCGGTGCTCGACGCCTGCGACAGCGCCACCCATCAGGGGGCAGAGGACGTGGCCCCCATCCGAGAGATGTTCCGCGACTTCCTGGCCCGTGAGGGGCTCGATGTGGTCGATGGCGTCGGGGTCGCCTTCGACCCCACCGTGCACGAGGCGGTGCTGCGAGAGGACGGCGACGAGGGCGACGACCAGGTGGTCACCGAGGTCCTGCGATCGGGCTATGTCCTCAATGGCCACGTGCTGCGGGCGGCAATGGTGAAGGTACGAGGCTGAGCCGACCGGCGAAGCGAGACGACGGCTGAGAGAGGAGGGGAGACCGAGATGGACGTACAGCGAGAGTGGCTCGAGAAGGACTACTACCAGATCCTCGGGGTCTCCGAATCGGCCTCGGCCAAGGAGATCACCAAGCAGTACCGCAAGCTGGCGCGCGAGCTCCATCCCGACGCCAACCCCGATGATCCCAGCGCCGAGGCGCGGTTCAAGGAGGTGTCCACCGCCTACGACGTGTTGGGCAACGACGAGAAGCGCGAGAAGTACGACGAAGTGCGTCGGATGGGCCCCATGGCCGGCGGCTTCGGCGGTCCGACCGGGGCCGGTGGCGGAGTGCCCTTCGATGTCGGCGACGCGGGCGGCCTGGGCGACCTCTTCGGCAACCTCTTCGGCGGCGCCGGCCGCCGAACGCCCCAGGGCCCTCAGGTCGGTCAGGACCTCGAGGCCGAGTTGCACCTGTCGTTCCTCGATGCGGTCCGCGGTGTCACCACGACCGTCCATCTCACCAGCGACGCGCCCTGCACCAGTTGTACGGGCTCGGGCGCCCGGCCCGGGACGCGTCCGCAACCGTGCGCCACGTGTGGAGGCCGCGGCGCCATCGAGGAGAACCAGGGGCCGTTCTCGTTCAGCCGAGCCTGTCCAGCGTGTGGCGGCCGGGGCACCATGATCAGCGACCCGTGTCCGACCTGTCGTGGCACCGGCATCGAACGCCGCCCCCGAGCGGTCAAGGTTCGCATCCCGCCCGGCGTGGACACCGGGAAGAAGATCCGGCTCAAGGGCAAGGGTGTGCCTGGCCGCAATGGCGGACCGGCGGGCGATCTCTACGTGCGGGTGGTGGTCGAGGCCCACCACCTGTTCGGTCGCCGAGGCGACCATCTCACGCTCACCGTGCCGATCACGTTCACCGAGGCGGCCCTCGGGGCCAAGATCACGGTCCCCACCCTCGACGACGGCTCGGTGACGCTGAAGATCCCCTCGGGCACCCCCAGCGGAAAGACGTTCCGAGTGAAGGGCCGCGGCGTGAAGGCGGCCAAGAAGACCGGTGATCTGCTGGTGACCGTGGAGGTCCAGGTACCCACGAATCTCACCGACGACGAACGACAGGCGGTGGAGGCCCTGGCCGCAGCCGGCGATCGCTCACCCCGCGCCCACCTGGGGGCTTCCTGAGATGATCGTCCCATCGTGAGACAATGACCCCGGAGGTGACGCCATGGCGCCCATAGGACCGGAACGAGCGGTGTTCGTGATCTCGGTCGCGGCCGAGCTGGCCGGTGTGCATCCCCAGACACTGCGCATCTACGAGCGCAAGGGTCTGGTCGATCCAGCTCGGACCCAGGGTGGCAGCCGTCGATACAGCCAGGTCGACATCGACCGGTTGCGGCGGATCCAGGACCTCACCACCGAAGGGCTGAACCTGGCCGGGGTGAAGCGAGTTCTCGAGCTCGAAGCCGAGAACGAGGCGCTGCGCGCCGAGCTGACGGCGGTCGAGGCCGATGCCTCCGAGGCCGTGCAGGCCACCCACCGTCAATACCGCCGAGACCTGGTTCCCCTCAAGCAGAGCATCACCGTCTATCAGCGCAAGCGACGCTGAGCACCCGTCCCACCGTGGCCGGGAACAGTAGCGGGCCGCCTCGGGTTAGCTTCGGTTGATGCCGTCCGCCAACGAGCCGTTGTCGAGGCCGTCCTCGCCGGCGACCGTCCAGCACTACCACCAGGTGCGATCGCTCACCGAGGAGCTGGCTGCGCCGCTCGGCCCGGAGGATCAGACCGCACAGTCGATGCCGGATGTGAGTCCCACCAAATGGCACCGGGCCCACACGACCTGGTTCTTCGAGACCTTCCTCCTGCCCGAGCAGGACGGCTACGAGGCGTTCCATCCCGCGTTCAGCTACCTGTTCAACAGCTACTACGAGGGGGTCGGCGCCCGACACGCTCGCGCCGAGCGGGGCGTGGTGACCCGCCCGTCGTGCGACGAGGTGTCGGCCTATCGTCGCCATGTCGACGAGGCCATGGCGCAGCTGTTGGAGACGGTGGTGCCCGAGCGGCCCGATCTGGCCAGCCTCGTCGAGCTGGGTTTGCACCACGAGCAGCAGCACCAGGAACTGCTGCTGATGGACATCAAGCACGTGTTCTCTCGTTCGATCCTGCACCCGGCCTACCGCGTCGGCGTCGATCGCCCCCTCGGCGTGGTCCCCGACCTCGAGTGGATCGACTTCGAACCCGGCCTGGCGTTGGTCGGCCAGCCGGTGGGCGGGTCCTTCAGTTTCGACAACGAGACACCCCGCCACCGCAGCTATGTCGGCGCCTTCGAGCTGGCCAACCGTCCCGTCACGGCCGGCGAGTGGCTGGCGTTCATCGGCGACGGTGGGTACCACGACCCCGGGATCTGGTTGTCCGATGGCTGGGCTACCATCGTCGACCGGCAGTGGTCGGCGCCGCTGTACTGGGAATCGCGCGACGGTGAGTGGTGGATGCACACCCTCACCGGATTCCGCCCGGTCGATCCGTCGGAGCCGGTGTGTCACGTGAGCTACTACGAGGCCGATGCCTTCGCCCGGTGGGCGGGGGCTCGCCTGCCCACCGAGGCCGAGTGGGAGACCGCCATCGGCAGCCAACCCCCCGGCGACCACGACGACAACCAACTGCACCGGGGCCTGTTCCATCCCACCGTTGCACCGCCGGTGGCGCCGCGACGACTGGTGCAGATGATCGGCGATGTCTGGGAGTGGACCCAGTCGCCGTATGCGGCCTACCCGGGGTTCACCCCGGCACCGGGCGCGGTGGGCGAGTACAACGGCAAGTTCATGGTGAATCAGATGGTGTTGCGGGGCGGATGTTGCGTCACGCCCCGAGGTCACGTGCGACCGACCTACCGCAACTTCTTCCCGCCCGACGCACGGTGGGCCTTCGCCGGGTTGCGCCTGGCCCGCGACGGGGATGGAGTCCGATGACCTCCTCGGCCACCTCCGACGTGCGCATCGACGTCCACCTCCAATCCGATGGCTGGGACGACGCCCTGGCCGACGACGTCCGGCGCGGGCTCACCTCGACGCCCAAGGAGCTCCCGCCCAAGTGGTTCTACGACGACCGGGGCAGCGAGCTGTTCGAACAGATCACCCGGCTGGCCGAGTACTACCCCACCGAGGCCGAGCGCGAGATCCTGACCGGCCGGGCCGGGGAGATCGCTCGGGTGTCGGGCGCCGACACCCTGGTGGAGCTCGGTTCGGGAACCAGCGACAAGACGCGGGCGCTGCTGGAGGGCATGCGTCGCGTGGGCAACCTCCGGCGCTACGTTCCCTTCGACGTCAGCGAGGCCACTCTGCGCGACGCTGCCGGTGAGCTCGAGGACGAGTTCCCTGCTGTCGAGATCCATGGCGTGGTGGGCGACTTCGATCATCACCTGATCGAGATCCCCTCGGGAGGTCGCCGGCTGTTCGCCTTTCTGGGCGGCACCATCGGGAACTTCGGGCCGGCCGACCGGGCGGTGTTCCTCGCCGACCTGGTGGCGGTGATGGCCCCCGGCGACGGGTTCTTGCTGGGCACCGACCTCGTGAAGGACATCGACCGCCTGGAGTTGGCCTACGACGACCCGGGTGGGGTCACCGCCGCCTTCAACCGGAACGTGCTGGCCGTGATCAACCGGGAACTCGAAGCCGACTTCGATCTCGATGCCTTCACCCACGTGGCCCGATTCGATCGCGACAACGAGTGGATCGAGATGCTGCTGTGCTCGCAGCGGCCCCAACGAGTGCGGGTCGCGGCACTGGATCTGGAGGTGTCCTTCGCGGCCGGTGAGCTGATGCGGACCGAGATCAGCGCCAAGTTCCGTCGGGCACCCCTCGAGGCCGAGCTGGCCCAGGCCGGGCTGACGATGTCGCACTGGTGGACCGACCGGGCCGGCGACTTCGCCGTGTCGCTCTCGTCGCCGCGTCGCTGACCCGGACCGGACCGGCCGCCGGTCGCGGCCGACGAATCGGTGCTGTGCGCGCCGCGACGGTCACCCGATCGGATGCCGGAGCCGAGGGCCCGTTCGCCCCTCCGGCCCCACGGGCAACAACAGGAACATCGGCCCCAGGTGCCCCGTTATCCACCATCCGCCCCGGCTTTCCCCAGGGTTTTCCCCACTTCACAGGTTGTCCCCAGGGTTTTCCGCACCGGGCGACGACTCGTCGGGACCAAGGTCGGGTAGACCTCGCCCAAGAGTTGATATACTTACACTCAGCTTTTCTGGGTGAGTGATAGCGATCACCCGGATGGAGCTGGTCGGCGAGAACGAGTAGAGAGAGGACCATGGATCCCAACCGGTGGACTTTGAAGACGCAGGAGGCGGTGGCCCAGGCCACCGAGTCGGCCCGTCGGGCCAATCATCCCGAGATCACGCCCGACCACCTGCTGGTGGCGCTGCTCGGTCAGAGCGATGGGGTCGTGCTGCCCATCCTGCACGCGCTCGGACAGGACCCGCTGGTCATCCGCAACCGGGCCGAGGAGGCTCTGGCCAAACTGCCGAACGCCTACGGGAGCGAGGCTCGTATCAGTCGGGCCTTCGCCGATCTGCTCGACCAGGCCGATCGGGCCCGTGAGGACCTCCACGACGAGTACCTCTCCACCGAGCACCTGCTGCTCGTGTTGGCCGACCGGCTCGATGTCGATCGAGAAGCGCTGCTCACCGCGCTGCGCGAGGTGCGGGGATCACACCGGGTGACCTCGCAGACCCCCGAGGGGCAGTATCAGGCGCTCGAGCAGTACGGCCGGGACCTCACCGCCGACGCCCGCGCCAACCGCATCGACCCGGTCATCGGACGTGACAGCGAGATCCGACGGGTCATCCAGGTACTCAGCCGGCGCACCAAGAACAACCCGGTGCTCATCGGTGAGCCCGGTGTCGGCAAGACCGCCATCGTCGAGGGACTGGCGCTGCGCATCATGGAGGGCGACGTGCCCGAATCCCTCAAGAACAAGCGTCTCATCGCCCTCGACGTGGGGGCGATGGTGGCCGGAGCGAAGTACCGCGGTGAGTTCGAGGAGCGACTCAAGGCGGTGCTCAAGGAGATCACCGACGCCGAGGGCGAGGTGGTCACGTTCATCGACGAGATGCACACCGTGGTCGGCGCCGGCGGCACCGGTGATGGCGCCATGGACGCGGCCAACATGTTGAAGCCGATGCTGGCTCGTGGCGAGCTCCACATGATCGGTGCCACCACGCTCGACGAGTACCGCACGTACATCGAGAAGGACGCCGCCCTCGAGCGCCGGTTCCAGCAGGTCTTCGTCGCCGAGCCCAGCGTCGAGGACACCGTCGCCATCCTGCGCGGCCTGAAGGAGCGCTACGAGGTCCACCACGGCGTCCGGATCCAGGACGCCGCGCTGGTGGCGGCGGCCGTGATGTCTGACCGCTATCTCACGGGCCGGTTCCTCCCCGACAAGGCCATCGACCTGGTCGACGAGGCCGCCAGCAAGCTGCGCATCGAGATCGATTCGGTGCCCACCGAGATCGATGTGGTCGAGCGCCGCATCCGCCAGCTCGAGATCGAACGAGTGGCGCTGGCCAAGGAATCCGATGCGGCCAGCGCCGAGCGGCTGGCCGACCTCGAGGCCGAGCTGGCCGATCTCCAGGAGCAGCTCTCGGCCATGTTGGTCCACTGGTCCAACGAGAAGGAGGCGATCGCCAGCATCCAGTCCAAGATGGAGGAGCTCGAGGCGCTGCGCGCCGATGTCGAGCGCGAGGCCGACCTGGAGAAGGCGGCCGAGATCCGCTTCGGGCGGATCCCTGATCTCGAGCGCCAGGTCGAGGAGGCCACGGCCCGGCTCGGCGACCTCCAGAGCACCGACAAGATGCTCAAGGAGGAGGTCGACGAGGAGGATGTGGCCGAGGTGGTCAGCGCGTGGACCGGCGTGCCCGTGTCGAGGCTCATGGAAGGTGAGGTGCAGAAGCTGATCCGCCTCGAGGACGTCCTGCACGAGCGGGTGGTGGGCCAGGAGGAAGCGGTGACCGCGGTGGCCAACGCCATCCGCCGCAGCCGTGCCGGGTTGTCCGATCCGCATCGGCCCATCGGGAGCTTCTTGTTCCTGGGGCCCACCGGTGTGGGCAAGACCGAGCTGGCCCGTTCGCTCGCCGCCTTCTTGTTCGATGACGAACGGGCCATGGTTCGCATCGACATGTCGGAGTACATGGAGAAGCATTCTGTCAGTCGCCTCATCGGGGCTCCCCCCGGCTACGTGGGCTACGACGAGGGTGGCCAGCTGACCGAGGCGGTCCGGCGCCGGCCCTATGCCGTTGTGCTGCTCGACGAGGTGGAGAAGGCCCACAACGACGTGTTCGGCGTGTTGCTCCAGTTGCTCGACGATGGCCGCCTCACCGATGGTCAGGGTCGTACGGTCGACTTCAGCAACGTCATCCTCATCATGACGTCCAACCTGCGCGGTGAGCCGTCGGACTTCTTCCGGCCCGAGTTCATCAACCGGGTCGACGACATCGTGCGCTTCCGGGCCCTCGATCGCGCCGACCTCGACCACATCGTCGACATCCAGCTGGCCGCCCTGCACGAGCGGTTGGCCGATCGACGCATCGACCTCGAGGTCACCGCCGAGGCCCGTTCGCTGCTCGGCGATCAGGGCTACGACCCGGCTTTCGGCGCTCGACCGTTGAAGCGGGTGATCCAGCGTGAGATCGGCGACCGACTGGCCATTGCCCTGCTCGACGGTGCGGTGGTCGAGGGCGGAACGGTCGTCGTCGACGCCGTCGACAACCAGATCGTGCTCAAGTGACCGGCCCTCGTCCGCACCCTCCGACACCGGAAATCGCGCCATTCGTAACGTGACGGGGTCGCCGGTCAGCCAGTACCATCGGGGACCGTGAGGCGCCTCGGCCTCACGGCGTTGGAGGTAACCCGAATGTTGCGAGCTCGCTCGCTCACCAAGCACCAGCGGTCCCTGGCCGTTGCCGCAGTCGTCGCCGTGGTGGCTGCCGGTTCGGTGATGTGGGCCACCACTCTGGCCGCGCAGGGTGGATCGGGTACGTCCTGCAATGGCGACTACGTCGTTCCCATCGGTAGCTCCCAGTTCGGCAGCATGGAGGGGCGTCTCTACTCCAATACGCTCACCCCGGGCTGGGTCACCACCCGGACGTATGCCGCGTCCATTGCGGCCGGCGTCTATGACGTCAATGCCGTCAGCTACGACGGCTACGTCGGACGCGAGACCCAGTCCCAGGACAACGAGGTGTGGTTCGCCGAGTTCTGGGGCAGTGGCGGACTGATGGCCACCACCGGCACCACCGGTGATCTCCCCGATCTGGTGGCCGAGGCGTTCTGGTCGGGGGGCATCGGCACGATCACGCTCGAGTCCGACGCCACCCAGATCGTCGTCCACCACGGGTTCCTGACCGATCTGTCGGCCAACTCGGTGGAGCCCGTCTGCCTGGGACTCGCCGGTGGCCCGCCCGGGCCGCCGCCCACCACCACCGAAGCGACCACGACCACGGTCGTGTCGACCAGCACCGAGGCTCCACCGACCACGATCGTGTCGACCAGCACCGAGGCGCCGCCGCCCCCCCCCCCCCCCACGCCCCCCCC
>JAOUEE010000547.1 GCA_029858875.1 Acidimicrobiia bacterium | reverse complement strand
TCCCGCCGGCGACTGGCACACGGTCGCCGGCCTGGTGCTGGGGATGTCGGGCCGGATCCTCGGCGAAGGCGAGCAGATCGTCGTTGCCGATGTGCATTTCGTCGTCACTGATGCAACCGACAAGCGGATCGAGGGCCTCGAGATCCACACATGAGTCGGTGTGGGGCTTCAGTGACAACCAGTGGATCGCACACGACGAGGCGGTTGCCCCGAGGTCCGCCTGCCCGCGAACCAGTGCACCCAGAGGACACGTTCACCCGGCGACCGGCCTCGAGCCGGCTGCCCTCGGGCTGCGCATGCACCCGACAACAGGCGACCGGGTCGAACTTGCGGCCGCGAACTCCGCTCGACCACCGACTTCTCGCGAGCTCGCCCGGCGGAAACTATCTCATGCGTTGGCGGCGGCGCGATCTTCGGCCACGGCGTCGAGCTCCTCGTACTCGTCGCCGGTGTCGACCAGGTCCTCGAACTGGATGACGTCCATCTCCTCGAAGCGCTCCCGCAGCCAGCCCTTCTCACCGGCGGCCGCCCCGGCGTCGAGCAGGCCGAGCTTCTTGCAGTTGGGCACGATCTTGGAGAAGAGCAGCTGTTGGAAGAGCATGCGGCCCGGGTCCTGCTGCATGATCGGAATGAGCGGCGCGACCTCGATGTCGTAGCGCTGCCAGACCTCTTGCTGGAGGAAGCGATCCCGCATGCGCACCGCCGCCTCGAAGGCGAACTCCTGGCGCTCGCGGATCTCGGCCGCGTTCAGCTCCCGGTAGTACTCCTCGAGCGACAGCACGCCGAAGGCGACGTGGCGGGCCTCGTCGCTCATGACGTAGCGCAGCAGCTTCTTGAGCAGCGGCTCGCTGGTGGTCTGGTGGAGCATGCCGAACGCGGCGAGGGCCAGCCCCTCGACCATGATCTGCATGCCCAGGTAGGTCATGTCCCAACGGCTGTCGTTGATGATGTCGTCGAGCAGCATGCGCAAATGGGCGTTGATCGGGTAGTGCCCGGTGAGCTTCTCGTCGAGATACCGGGCGAACACCTCCACGTGACGGGCCTCATCCATCACCTGGGTGGCCGCGTAGTACTTGGCGTCGATCCATGGCACCGTCTCGACGATCTTCGCCGTGCACAGCAGCGCACCCTGTTCGCCGTGCATGAACTGGCTGAGCAGGTGGTTCTGCATCTCGATGCCGAGCGCGAGGTACTCCTTGTCGCCCCATGACGCCAGCGGCGTGTGGGATACATCGAACGGCGGCACCAGATCGGTGGCATCCGGGTTCATCGCCGCGTTCTGGTCCCGCACCAACTTCTCGACATCCACGTCGAGCTCCCACGGGAGGTCGGTGGTCGCGTTCCACTGCGACGTCTTGGCCTTCTCGTACAGCCGATTGAGCTGGGCCCTCTCGCCCTTGTCGTAGCCCCACGTGAAGATGGCGTCGGCCGCGTCCTCGACGGCGTGGACCACGTCGGTCTCGTCGAGCGTCGTCACCGAGAGGATCGCGTCGGGATCGTTGATGTCGACCCGTCCGATGATCTCCTCGTTCGATCGCATCCTCGTGGTGACGTCGGTGATGGCCATGTCCGGTCCTCGGCTCTGCTGGGTGATCCTTTCCACAACCTTACGCATCGCGCCGCCTCCGGTCCTGGTCGTCATGGCCTGGTCGGGCTCCAGCGCCCTCACCCGGTCACGGGGTCAGCAGGCTCGTCCCGCACACGTCGTCGGGTGGATCACAACCCAGCAGGTCGATGATCGTCGGCACCACGTCGAACGACGACCGGACACCGCCGTCGCCCGGCTGCAGCGATGACGACACCACGTAGGCGACGCCGTGGCGACCGGTGTGGCCCCCGGTTCGGCGAAACGGGACCGGGCCGATCAACCCGAGGTCCGGATGGTCGAAGGCGACGGCGAAGCCCCGCCACGTGAACACCATGTCGGCGTTGGCCGGCGACAGCCCCAACGGATCAGCCAGACCGGGGCGATCCACCGTCGCCACCACCGGTTCACCCGTCCGAGGGTC
>JAOUEE010000545.1 GCA_029858875.1 Acidimicrobiia bacterium | reverse complement strand
GGCGGGGGGGTGGCTTTTGTCCAGGTCGGCGCGGCCACCGAGGTCGAGCTGAAGGAGAAGAAGCACCGCATCGAGGACGCGCTGTCGGCCACCCGTGCCGCCATCGAAGAAGGTGTGGTTGCCGGCGGTGGTACCGCCCTCATCCGGGCTCGCGCGGCCGTCGAAAAGGTGGCCAAGAAGCTCGATGGTGACGAGGCCACCGGAGCCCGGGCGGTCCATGCCGCCCTGGTCGCACCCACCCGACTGATCGCCGACAACGCCGGTCACGAAGGCGCTGTCGTCGTGCGCGAGGTCGAGGGGCTCGAGGGTCCCATCGGCTTCAATGCGGCCACCGGCGAGATGGTCGACCTCATCAAGGCCGGTGTCATCGACCCGGCCAAGGTCACCCGTGCCGCGCTCCAGAATGCGGCGTCCATCGCCGCCCTGCTGTTGACCACCGAAGTGTTGGTGGCCGACAAGCCCGAGGAGCACCCGCCGGCCATGCCGGCTGGTGACCCCATGGGCGGCATGGGTGGTATGGGCGGCATGATGTAGCCAGCCGAGCGCTCGTTCGCGAGCATCGGTACCCAAACGACGAAGCGCCGGGCCTCAGGGCCCGGCGCTTCTGCGTGTACCGGGCGCGGTCCCGTGGGTCAGGCGACCTCGAACCGAACGTTGGCCCGCGGGACGGTGTCCTTGCCCGAGCTGTCGATGGCCCAGGCGTCGAGCTTGAACCGGCCGGCCGGGAGCGGGGTGTCGAACCGGTAGGCGGTGGTGTCCGACCCGGGATCGGTCAGCGACGCGGGGAGCTTCTGCCAGCTGCCCCAGGTGCCGTTGGCCCGTAGCCACTGGTTGTTGTCCCGGTCGTAGACGGCCACGTACACCTCGTCGACGGCCACGTCGTCGGTGGCGGTCCCGTCCACCCCCAGGTCGGGACCGATCACGCTGTTGGCCAGCGGCTGGTCGATCGTGACCTCGGGAGCCTCGATGTCGAGGACGGAGTCGACCTCGAACTTCACGTTTGCCCGCGGGACGGTGTCCTTGCCCGAGCTGTCGATGGCCCACACGTTGGCCTTGTACCGAGCGTCGGCCAGCGTGACGGCGAAGGAGTACGGGGTGGAGACGTCGCCCGGACTGACCAGCGCCGCCGGCAGCTTCTGCCAACCGCCCCAGGTGCCGTCGGCTCGCAGCCACTTGTTGTCGTCGCGGTCGAAGAGGGCCACGTACACCTCGCTGACGCTCACATCGTCGGCCGCCGTGCCGGTGATGGTGACGTTGGCGCCGGTGACGCTGTTCTGGGCGGGAGCGATGATCGTGACGGTCGGATCCGCGGTGTCGGCCACCGCCACCGGGAACACCGCGTGGCGGCCCACGTCATAGCTGCCGACCAACTGCCGGTCGTGTCCGAGCAGCAGCCCGATGGGCGCCGCCTCCAGCGCGAACACGGCCTCGAAGGAGTTGGTGGAGGTGACCCAGTCGAGTGACTTGCCGGTGGCCGGATCGAGGGCGCCGATCTGGTCGCGGGCCACCACATCGCTCCCCAGCACGCCGGCGTTGCCGTAGGTGGTGAACGTGTCGCCCGGCCACGGATCGGGGGATGTCGACGACTCCTGGTAGCGGAAGTGACCACCGGTGTAGACGGCGACATCGGTGATCGCCACCGAGTAGACGCTGTCGAAGTGGCGGGACACCCAGTTGGGGTCGGTGTCACCGTCGGCATCGGCGGCGAGGGGGAACTTCACCGCGGTGTCGCAGGCCGGCGGCCGATCGTGGCCCTTCCCGACCACCACGAAGTAGCGGTCGTCGGGTGAGATCTCGCCATCCCGCAGCTGCAGCCATCCGCCGGTGCAGCGATGGTGATTGTCCTGGTAGAGACGGGTGCGCCAGGGTGAAACGGTGGCGGTGGGTCCGGTGAGGTCGACCAGAGCCACGCCGTAGCGGTCGAGTCCGTCGATCTGCGCCGCGGTGCTCACCACGAGCAGCGTCGACATGTCACTGGTGATGTCGATCTCCTTGCCCGAGAGGGACAGGC
>JAOUEE010000546.1 GCA_029858875.1 Acidimicrobiia bacterium | reverse complement strand
GTCGGCCATGGTCACCCGCTTGGACCCGACCGCTCGGGCCAGCGCCTTCAGGTCGAGGCGACCGGTCACCGGCACCACGGCCACCACCAGTCCCTCACCCGTGTCGGCGACGAGGGTCTTGAACACGGCGGCGGGGTCGAGGCCGAGGAGGTCGGCCGCCTCCTCGCCGTACGCGTCGGCGGCCGGATCGTGGTCGTACGTGAGGATCTCGAAGGCCACGCCCGCAGCCCGGAGGGCCTCGACCGCCGGCGTCACCCGGGTGTATCGGCGGTTCGGAGGTGCACCACCTGTTGGGGGAAGGGGATGTCGATGCCGCTCTGCTCGAAGGCGATCTTGATCCGGCGCCGCAGCTCGCGGGCTGTCGTCCACTGCTCGGACGGCTCGGTCTTGACCGCCAGGCGGATCACCACCGCGCTCTCGGCCAGGCTCTGCACGCCCCACACTTCGGGTGACTCGAGGATGGTGGTGGCCTCGGCCTGGTCCTCCCAGAGGGCGATCGCCGTCTGTTGGATCACCTCGATGGCGGCGTCGATGTCGGTGCTGTAGTCGACCTCGATGTCGAGCACGGTCCGGGCCCAGAGCTGGCTGTGGTTGGCCACCCGGCGGATCTCGCCGTTGGGCACCACCCAGAGCGTGCCCTCGACGTCGCGGATCCGTGTGGTCCGCAGCGACACTCGTTCGACCTGACCGCTGGCCTCACCGAGGTCGACGTTGTCGCCCACGCCGTACTGGTCCTCGAACACGATGAACATGCCCGACAAGAAGTCCTTCACCAGGGACTGGGCACCGAAGCCGAACGCGATGCCGGCGATCCCGGCTCCGGCCAGCAGCGGCGCCAGGTCGATCTCGAGCTCGCCCAGGATCAACAGCACCGCCACCACCCCGATGAGGAGGGTGATGGTGCTGCGCAGGACGGTGCCCATGGTGGCTGCCCGCTGACGCGAGCGTTCGGACCGGTTCTTGAACTCCTCGAGCCGTTCGTTGGCCCGGTCCTCGAGGGGACTGAACATGCCCCGCCGGGCTTCGGCCGCCTTCTCGGCCGCCAGGTTCTCGGCCGCGAACCGCGAGACCACGCGGTCGACCCACCTGCGGGCCACCCGGCTGATCACCCACCAACCGACGAGGATGATGACGATCCGCAGGGGCGGGCCGGCGAGCCAGTCGGCCACACCCGAGGCCCGTTGACTGTCGGTGAGGTCGAAGACCAGCTCGCAGATCTCCGACGGGGCGTCTCCGCAGGCGTCGGTCAGATCGGCGAAGAATGCCACGAGCCAGACGGTACGACGCTCGCCTGGCTCGACGGTGGACCCGAGCCGGGCAAGGCTGAGCCGCCGACGATCATCGAGGAGGCAGGTCAATGGATGACATCGCCGGGAAGGTGGCCGTGGTCACCGGTGCGGCCAGCGGGATCGGTCTGGCCCTCACCGAGGCGTTGGTGGCCGAGGGCGGCCGTGTGGCCATGGCCGATGTGGAGGAGTCGGTGCTGTCGACCGAGGCGGCGCGGCTGGAAGCGGCCGGGGCCGATGTGTTGGGGGTGTTGTGCGACGTGACCGAGCCCGGCGACCTGGCCCGGCTGGCCGACCAGACCCTGGACCACTTCGGTGCCGTGCACATCGTGTGCAACAACGCTGGGGTCGCTCCGGGCGGACCGATGATCGAGGCGTCAGCCGCCGACTGGCGGTGGGTCATCGACGTCAACGTGCTGGGGGTGGCCTACGGCGTCAGCACGTTCGGGCCCATCCTGGTGGAGGCGGGCGAGGGCCACATCGTGAACACGGCATCGGAGGCCGGACTGTGCACCACCGCCATGCTGGGGATGTACAACGCGTCCAAGCACGCGGTGGTCGGTCTCTCCGAGTCGCTGTTCCGCGAGCTGGAGGACACCGGGGTCGGCGTGTCGGTCCTGTGCCCCGAGCTGGTCGACACCCGCATCTTCGAATCCGAGCGCAACGCCCCGGCGGGCGTCAGCGCGGAGAACGAGATCATTCCCCGGCTGCGCGAGACCATCGGC
>JAOUEE010000173.1 GCA_029858875.1 Acidimicrobiia bacterium | reverse complement strand
CTCGACCCGTTTCATGAAGTCGGGGATGGCGGCACGGGGTACGACGACATCGACGATGTCCTGGGCACCGTTGGCCTTGGCCAGCCAGAAGGCCTTCTCGCGGGCCTCGATGATGTTCGTGGCCGCTTGCGGGGGCAGCACGTACGCGTCGACGGCCCCCAGCTCGGCCAGATGCATGCCGACGGACTCGACGTCGGCCTCCAGACGATCGGCGTCGGTGCTCTCGAGCACCACGACGAGGTAAGCCAGGGCCGACTCGCGGATGTCGCCGGGGATACCCAGCTCCAGGTCGTAGGCGCCGGTCATGGCGCTCATGGTGATGATGTCGATGTACTCGAGGATCATGGGAGCGACACCCGAGTCGAGGATGCGAGGCACGGCCCGGGTCACCTCATCGAGGGTGGCGAAGGGGGCGAGGATGGTGGCGGCGTGCTCCAGGCGGGGATGGAGCTTCAACGTGGCTTCCGTGACGAGGGCCAGCGTCCCCTCGGAGCCGAGGATCAGTTGGGTCAGGTCGTAGCCCGACGACGACTTCACGATCTTGCCCCCGGTGCGGATCACCTCGCCGCAGGGGAGCACCGCTTCCAGCCCGAGCACGTGGTGCCGGGTGACCCCGTACTTCACCGCCCGCATACCGCCGGCGTTGGTGTTGACGTTGCCGCCGAGGCTGGCCGAGTACTCGCCGGGGAACACGGGGTACACCAGGCGTCGGGGAGCCAGTTCGGCATCGAGCTGCTGGAGGGTGACACCAGGCTGGACCACGGCGGCGTGGTTGTCGGAGTCGATCTCGAGGACGGCGTTCATCCGCTCGAAGCTGACCACGACGCCCCCGGCCGAGGGGGTGGCGGCCCCCGACAGCCCGGTGCCCGCGCCACGGGCCGTGACGGCGACGCCTCGTTCGTCGCACTGGCGCAGGATGGCGGCCACCTCGTCGGTGGATGCGGGCCGCACCACGACATCGGGTACCGCCCACTCCACGGTCAGGCACTCGTCGTGGGTGTAGTCCTCGCCGATGGCCGTGCCGGACAGCGCGTGATCGGCTCCGACCACGCCGGCGAGAGCGTCGATCAGGTCAGTGCTCATGGGCGGGGACCTCGGTGGCGTGGCGGACAGCTGAGCCGTTCTACCACCTCGGGCCGACGGTCGAGCAGGGCCGAGGCTCTCGGGCCGATGTCGGCGCGGATGCTCGGCGGTCAGTCCTCGAAGCGAGCCAGCAGCTCGAGCGCCTGGTCCGCCAGCTCGGGCCGGCACACCAACAGATCGGGCAGGTAGGGGTCGGCGTTGTTGTAGACCAGCTCGCTGCCGTCGATGCGGCTGGTGTGGAGACCGGCCGCCGCGGCCACGGCCACGGGAGCGCAGTTGTCCCACTCGTACTGCCCGCCCGAGTGCACGTAGATGTCGGCCAGTCCTCGCACCACCGCCATGGTCTTGGCCCCGGCCGAACCCATCTCGACCAGTTCGGCGTTCATCGCTGCGGCCACCATGGTGGCCGCAGCAGGCGGTCGGGTGCGGCTCACCAGCATTCGTGGTCGGTCCGGCATGTTGTCGGGCACCACCGACGGCTCGGCGGTGCAGAGGGTGAGGCCGGCGGCGGGCAGCGCGACGGCACCCACCACCGGGTGACCACCCTCGGCCAGGGCGATGTGCACGGCCCAGTCGTCACGCGGGTGCTCGCTGAACTCGCGGGTGCCGTCGAGCGGGTCGACGATCCACACCCGCTGGAAATCCAGGCGGGCTGCGCTGTCCTTGCCCTCTTCGCTCAGGATGGCGTCCTTCGGGCGGCTGGCCGTGAGCTCGGCCATGATCCGTTCGTGGGCCCGGCGGTCGCCTTCATCCTTGATCACGGCCGGAGGAGTTCCGTCGGCAACGAGGCGTTCGCGCAGCTCCAGGAGGAGCGAGCCGGCGATGTCGGCGACCCGCCTGGCCTCGGCATGGTCGTCGGCGGTGATGGTGGACATGGTGGGCTCCTCGGCGCGGGCCCGGTTCGATGCCGAGCCTGTGGGCCTCCAAGGATGGCATCTGCTGCCGACGAGACCCTTAGTCGGATCGGTGCACGGCACATGGGCTGGTCGACTCATGGTGTGTTCTGCCTCGCACTGCCTACGATTGGAGCCGTATGAGTTACGAGCTGTCACATCTCCGCGAGCTCGAGGCGGAGTCCATCTTCATCTTTCGCGAGGTTGCGGCCGAGTTCGAGCGGCCCTGCCTGCTGTTCTCGGGTGGCAAGGACTCGATCGTCATGCTCCGCCTGGCCGAGAAGGCCTTCCATCCGTGCAAGCTGCCCTTCCCGGTGATGCACATCGACACGGGGCACAACTTCCCCGAGGTCCTCGAGTTCCGCGACCGCCGATTGGAAGAGCTGGGAGCCCGCCTGGTGGTGGCCTCGGTCCAGGACGCCATCGACACCGGCAAGGTGGTGGAGGAGACGGGGCCACGCGCCAGCCGCAACCAGCTCCAGATCACCCCGTTGCTCGACGCCATCGAAGAGCACCGCTTCGACGCGCTGTTCGGTGGGGCACGGCGCGACGAGGAGAAGGCCCGGGCCAAGGAGCGGGTGTACTCGTTCCGCGACGAGTTCGGCCAGTGGGATCCCAAGAACCAGCGACCCGAGCTGTGGAACCTGTACAACGGCAAGCTGCGACTGGGCGAGCACATTCGGGTGTTCCCCATCAGCAACTGGACCGAATTGGACATCTGGCAGTACATCCAGGCCGAGGGGATCGAGATCCCGTCGGTCTACTTCGCCCATCAACGTGAGGTGTTCGAGCGCGACGGCATGCTGCTGGCGGTGAGCGAGTACATCACGCTGATGGACTCCGAGGAGGCCTTCACCGAGTCCGTGCGCTACCGCACCGTCGGTGACATGAGCTGTACCGGCGCGGTGGAGTCCGACGCCGACACGGTGGAGAAGATCATCGAGGAAGTGAGCGCCACTCGGATCACCGAGCGAGGCGCCACCCGGGCCGACGACCGCGTGTCCGAAGCAGCCATGGAGGATCGCAAGAAGGTCGGGTACTTCTAGTGGCTGATCAGATCGCCGCGATCCGACCCGGTGAGGCTGTTGGATCGCAAGAAGGTCGGGTACTTCTAGTGGCTGATCAGATCGCCGCGATCCGACCCGGTGAGGCTGTTGGATCGCAAGAAGGTCGGGTACTTCTACTGGCTGATCAGATCGCCGCGATCCGACCCGGTGAGGCTGTCGGATCGCAAGAAGGTCGGGTATCTCTCCTGGCATCGACCGAAGGAAAGTTGGGTACCGCTCGTGGCTGAGATTCTTCGCTTCGCGACCGCCGGGTCGGTTGACGACGGCAAGTCGACGCTGATCGGTCGGATGCTCTATGACACCAAGACGATCTTCCAGGATCAGCTCGAGGCCGTCGAACGGACGTCCGAGCAGATGGGCAACGAGTACACCAACCTGGCGCTGCTGACCGATGGTCTGCGGGCCGAGCGCGAGCAGGGCATCACCATCGATGTCGCCTACCGGTACTTCTCCACGCCCAAGCGCAAGTTCATCATCGCCGACACGCCGGGTCACATCCAGTACACCCGCAACATGGTCACCGGTGCGTCCACCGCCGACCTGGCCATCGTGTTGATCGACGTCCGCAACGGCGTCGTCGAGCAGAGTCGGCGCCACGCGTTCATCGCCTCGCTGTTGCGCATCCCGCACCTGGTGCTGTGCGTCAACAAGATGGACCTCGTCGACTACAGCCAAGAGGCGTTCGACAAGGTGGTGGCTGAGTTCCGTGACTTCGCCACCAAGCTCGACATCGGTGATCTCACGTTCATCCCCGTGTCGGCCCTGGTGGGCGACAACGTGGTCGACCGCGGCGAGAACATGCCGTGGTACGAGGGTACGTCGTTGCTGCACCACCTCGAGCAGGTGCACATCGCCAGCGACCGCAACCTGATCGACGCCCGCCTGCCCGTGCAGTACGTCCTGCGCCCCCAGAGTGACGCGTACCACGACTATCGCGGCTACGCCGGCACCATCTCCGGTGGTGTGCTCAAGCCCGGAGACGACGTGGTGGTGCTGCCCTCCGGATTCGAGTCGAAGATCGCTTCCATCGAGACCTACGAAGGGCCGGTGGAGGAGGCGTTCGCGCCCATGGCGGTCAGCGTGCGCCTGGAAGACGACATCGACATCAGCCGGGGCGACATGATCTGTCGACCGAACAACCGACCCCATGTGAGCCAGGACCTCGACGCCATGGTCTGTTGGATGACCGCCGACGCCAAACTCGAGCCTCGACTCAAGTTGGGCATCAAGCACACCAGCCGGGCCGCTCGCGTCATGGTGAAGGACCTCCAGTACCGGCTGGACATCAACAGCCTGCATCGTGACGAGTCATCCACCAGCCTCGAGCTCAACGAGATCGGACGGGTCACCCTGCGGTCCACCGTGCCCCTTTTCGTCGACGAGTACCGCCGCAACCGGGACACCGGCAGCTTCGTGCTCATCGACGAGAACACCAACAACACGGTGGGTGCGGGCATGATCCTCGGCGAGTCCTGAGCATCGTCCATGGGTGACATCACACCGAACGTGGTGTGGCACGCCGGCCACTTCGCCCGCGAGGATCGCTGGAACGCGCTCGGTGTCACCGGAGCCACCCTCTGGTTCACGGGGCTGTCGGGTTCGGGGAAGTCCACGGTGGCGGCCGAGGTCGAGCGGATGCTCCTCGACCAGGGCCAACCCGCCTATCTGCTCGACGGTGACAATCTGCGGCACGGGCTGAACGGCGACCTGGGCTTCACGGCCGAGGATCGTGACGAGAACGTGCGCCGTGTGTCCGAGGTGGCTCGCCTCTTCGCCGATTCGGGCACCATCGCCCTGGTGCCGCTGGTGTCTCCCTACCGGGCGGCACGCGATCGGGCGCGCCACATCCACCAGGCCGCCGAGGTGCCCTTCTTCGAGGTGTTCATCGACACGCCCATCGAGTTGTGTGAGCAGCGCGATCCCAAGGGGCTGTACGCCAAGGCGCGGGCCGGCGAGATCAAGGGCTTCACCGGCATCGACGATCCCTACGAGGAGCCGCGACGGCCCGAGCTGGTACTGACGCCCGACGACGGCGATCCTGCGGCCCAGGCCCGGCGGGTGCTGGCCTTGGTGGGCATCTGAACCCGGGGCCCTCACAATCGCCGCCTTCGGGCCGACTGATTGGGCATGGCGACCAGAACAGCCACCAAGTCCACGGCCGACACCAAGGCGAAATCCTCGGCCAAGTCGAAGGCGAAGTCCTCGGCCAAGTCGAAGGCGAGGTCCTCGGCCAAGTCCAAGGCATGGCGTAGCCGGGCCGTCCAGCGGCTCGTCGAGCCGGGAAGCATGGTCGACTGCTCGCACTGTGGTGAGCGGGTCAAGTTCCAGGCCAAGATGCGCCACGAGCAGGTCATCTGCAACGTGTACGTGAAGAACGTGTGGGACCGGGTCGAGCACTTCCATGCTCCCTGTTACGTCGAAGCCGACCAGCCCTTCGGCCCTCCCGTTGACTGAGACCTCACCGGCACCGAAATTGCGGTGATGGTGGTTGCCGAACCGCCATCAGCACGGCAATTTCGGGATCAGGGCCAGGTGAAGGGGTCGCCGAGCAGTTCGTGCAGCGCGGCACCGGGTGCGGCCAGGGCATCGGCGAGCAAACGCGCCGCGTCGGCCGGCGGCGGCTGGTAGCTGCCGTCGAGGGCATCGACGTAGCTGTAGTTGCGGAACTCGGGTGGCTGCCACCGGGCCACGCCGAGGAAGTCGCAGATCCGATCGAATGCGGCCACCGGGGTACCGAACAGTTCGTCGCTGCGGAGTACCAGGAACTGCTCGACCGGGTAGTGCCCACGCCAGCGGGTCAGCTGCTCGGCGTAGCGACCGCGTGCCACGTAGGAGAAGCGGCGCAGGGCGATGGCCCGGTGATCGGGGTCGTGACCGATCCGGGCCCACTCCGGGGCCAGCCGGGATTCCTCGGCGGCCAGGGCATCCATCAGCCGGAGCGACTCGAGGCCATGGCGGACGTTGTGGTGGTAGTGCGACACCGCTCGCTCGACCGGATCGCGCAGGACCACGATGAGCTTGGCGTCGGGCACCAGCTGGTGGGCGCGGGCCGGGGCGCGGGGATCGAACAGGTACGTGGGGGTGGCCTCGAAGCTGAGCGACGGCCGGCCTCGGCGCTCGGCCAAGGACCGACGGGTCGAGAGCGGGAAGTGGGCACGGTACCAGGCGTCACCCCGCTGATGGTCCAGCGAGAAGTAGTCGATCTCCTTGCGCAGCGACGGAACCACGTCGGGGTGTCGGCTCAGCCACTTGAACAACGAGCTGGTGCCGCAGCGCTGACCACCGATGAGCATGAAGTCGGGCAGCACCCGGGCGCGGGCCGTGGTCTGGCGGGCGCGCAGCCGGGCGCTCAGCAGCCGGCGCCGGGCCGACGGTGGCAGGGCCGCCCGCAGTCGATCGGCGCCGACCTGGCGGGCGCGGTCGGTCGAGGCGGACATGGCCCGACGGTAGTCAGCGCCGCGTGGTGTTCGACCGATGGTGGCGGTCGCGTCGGTCCGGTGCTGGCCGGTCAGGCGTTGGCCAGCACGAGGTCGGCGTACTCGGAGAAGTTGCCCTCGAACCAGCGCACCTTGCCATCGCCCTCGAAGGCCAGGACGTGCGTGGCCACCCGGTCGAGGAACCACCGGTCGTGGCTGATGATCACCGCGCAGCCGGCATAGGCGTCGAGTCCATCCTCGAGCGCCCGCAGGGTGTCCACATCGAGGTCGTTGGTGGGTTCGTCCAGGAGCAGCACGTTGCCGCCCGACTTGAGCACCTTGGCCAGGTGGACCCGGTTGCGTTCACCGCCCGACAGCACACCCACCGACCTCTGCTGATCCGAGCCCTTGAAGTTGAAGCCGGCCACGTAGGCCCGGCCGTGGATCTCGCGGCCGCCCACGACCAGGTTGTCGACTCCGCCGGTGATCTCCTCGTAGACCGAGTTCTCCGGATCGAGGGTGTCGCGGCTCTGGTCGACGTAGGCCAACTCGACCGTGGAGCCGACGGTGAGGGTGCCGGCATCGGGAGCGGCATCGGCGTCGCCGGTGGGGTCGGCCGCCTCGACGATCAAGCGGAACAGCGTGGTCTTGCCCGCGCCGTTGGCGCCGATCACCCCGACGATGCCGGCCGGCGGCAGGATGAAGGACAGGTCGTCGAAGAGGTGCTTGTCGCCGAACGACTTGGCCAGTCCGTCGGCGGTGATGACCACGTCGCCCAGCCGCTCGTTCACCGGAATGGAGATCTCCAGCTGGTTCTGGCGTCCATCGGCGGCCTTCGACTCGGCGAGCAGCTTCTCGTAGGCACCCAGGCGGGCCTTGCCCTTGGCCTGTCGGGCCTTGGGCGACAGGCGCACCCACTCGAGCTCCCGCCTGAGCGTGGCCTCGCGGGCCGAATCCTGCTTGTCCTCGGCGGCCAGCCGGGCCTGCTTCTGCTCCAGCCAGCTGCTGTAGTTCCCTTCGAAAGGGATGCCGCGGCCGCGATCGAGCTCCAGGATCCAGCCGGCCACGTTGTCGAGGAAGTACCGATCGTGGGTGACGGCCACGACGGTGCCCGGATAGTCCTTCAGGAACCGCTCGAGCCAGAGCACCGACTCGGCGTCGAGATGGTTGGTGGGCTCGTCGAGCAGCAACAGGTCGGGATGACTCAACAGCAGGCGACACAGTGCCACCCGTCGTCGCTCGCCGCCGGACAGCGTGGCGACGTCGGCGTCGCCCGGTGGTACCCCCAGCGCTTCCATGGCGATCTGGATGGTGCGCTGGAGATCCCAGGCGTTGGCCGCCTCGATCTGTCGCTCCAGCTCGGCCTGCTGCTCACCCAGCTGTTCGAAGTCGGCCTCGGGATCGCTCCAGCCGGCCAGCACCTCGTCGTACCGGGTGAGCAGCGACGCGATCTCGCCCACACCGTCCATCACGTTGGCGTGCACATCCTTGTCCTCGTCGAGGTGCGGCTCCTGTTCGAGGATGCCGACCGTGAACCCGTCGGTGAGGCGGGCCTCTCCGGTGTATCCGTCGTCCTGACCGGCCATGATGCGCAGCAGCGACGACTTGCCTGCGCCGTTGGCGCCGAGCACACCGATCTTGGCGCCCGGGTAGAACGACAGGCTGATGTCCTTCAGCACCTCCTTGTCGGGAGGATGGAACCGCGACAACTTGTGCATCGTGTAGATGAACTGGGCACTCATGGAGGCCGAGGCTATCGGCCGACCATGGCGGCCCAG
>JAOUEE010000172.1 GCA_029858875.1 Acidimicrobiia bacterium | reverse complement strand
ATCCTTCCAGGAGGCGTTCGGCCCGCGAGGTCTCATCCTCGTGTACGAGGAGGACATCGCCCCCGACCCGCTCATCGCCTACGGCAAGGCCTGCCGGCACCTCGGTGTCGACGCGGCCCCCGTCGATGCCAGCTGGAGCAACCAGGGAATCTTCCCCCACTGGCAACACCTGCGGGCCGGCCAGGCCATCGACGCCCTGACCGTGCGCACCGATGCGCTGGTGCTGTGCACCCGCAATCGGTTGGTGAAGGTCGAGGTCGATCCGCCCGAAGAACGGGTCACCGAGGCACTGGCCGCTCAGGAGCAATGGACCCGCGCCCTCCACCCAGACGAGGCGGTGGCCCTCACCGGACGCCACTTCGGTCACGTCGTCATCGCCGCCGAGGATCTGCTGGGCCGCTCCCTCGAATGCTGGCGCACCCTGCCCGACATCCCCTCCTACGACGACGCCCCCCTGCCCACCCAACGGCTCACCCACCTCGGCGTCCTCGGACGCACCTCGGCCCCCACCGTCACCATCAGCCCCTTCGGCGGCAACTGGATCGACAGCCCGGACTTCACCGAACAGCTCTCCACCCGAGTCGAAGCGGGCACGGTCACCCCGTCACTGGCCGAGCACCTCACCGTGTTCCAGCGTGAAGGACGCTGCGTGCTGCCGGGCGCGGTGAGCGACGACGTGATCGACCGCGTGTTCGTGGATCTCGAAACGGCCTGGGAACCGCACTCGGGCTACCTGGCCCGCAACAACCTCACCGGCCTCATGCCGGCCCACCTCGGACGGGGCCAGGGGCGCCTCATCGACGCCCACATGAACAGTGGGGCCATGCGGGACGCGGCCTTCGCCCCGGCCGTGCTCGAGTTCCTCCAGACCTTGTTCGACGACGACGTCGTCGCCTTCCAGAGCCTGTACTTCGAGAGCGGCTCGCAACAGTCCATGCACCTCGACACCGCGTACGTGGTCACCGACGAACCCCTCCGCATCGCCGCCGCCTGGATCGCCCTCGAAGACATCCGACCCGGCACCGGCGAGCTCCAGTACTACCCCGGCAGCCACCGCCACGAGCCCTACCTGTTCTCCGGGAAGTTCCGGTCGTTCAACCGCGGCCGCGACGGCGAGCCCCAGCACGACCAGTTCCTGGCTCACCTCAACGCGATGGCCGAACAACACGGGGTCGAACCCGAGCGCTTCCTCCCCGAGCGGGGCGATGTGTTGTTGTGGCACGCCGACCTGGCCCATGGCGGCACCCCCATCACCGTGCCCGACGCCACCCGCCACAGCCTCGTCGTGCACTACACCCCCCGTTCGTCGCGGCCCAACTACGCCCGCAGGGGCAACCCCTACCCCGTGGCCAAGGTGGCCGAGGGAGGTTTCGTCTCCAGCAAGAACTTCGACGTGGCCGACCTGCGCGACGGCGACCACATGCGGCCTCGGGCCGACCTCGATCTTCGCCATCAACGCGACGATGTGCGCATCGAGCGGGTCGACGAGAAGAACATGGCCCGATTCGAGGTGAGCCTCACCGGCGGCCTCGAAGGCCGAGGCGTCATCCTCCAGGTGCGGGCGGTCACCGACGGGGATCAGCTGCACGTGCTGATCCCCAAGCGCAACGGCAAGACGATGCGCAAGGTCGCCGAGCTCGACGGCGGTCGCCACAACGTGAAGTTCCGCCTGCTCGAGGTGGACAGCGAACGGCCGCTGGTGATCCAGTACCCGGGCACCACCGAGGTGAAGGTGGAGCGGGTATCGGTGGTGGAGCTGCTCGATCGCGGCAACTGACCGCCATGGATCTCAGGTGGGGCGCGGCTCCTTGGGCAGTCCCAGCACCCGTTCACCCACGATGTTGCGTTGGATCTCGGCTGTACCGCCCCAGATGGTCTCGGAGCGCGAGAAGAAGAAAGCGCTCTGCATGGCATCGGCCGGATAGTCGGGGTTGGTCATCCGACGCCCGTACCCGGGCACCATCTCCTCGCCCTCCCCGGTGAGGATCTGGGCGGCCGGACCCGCGATGTTGATGTAGGTCTCCATCACGTCGCGGTGGTACTCGCTCCAGTTCATCTTGTTCATGGCGCCCAGGGCAGCCACGCCCGGGTCCTTCTTGCCCTGCACGATGGCCGACAGGCTGCGCAGGCCGTTGATGCGCATGATCTGCACCCGGCTGTAGGCCTTGGCCAGCTCCTGGCGAACCGTGGGCTTCTCGATGGCCCCGTTGGCGGTGGCCGCGTCGATGATGACCTCGAGCTCGCGCTCGAAGCGGCGGTACCCGGTGGTGGCGGAGGTGCCCCGCTCGAACCCGAGGGTTGTCATGGCCACCTTCCATCCGTTGTGGAGACCACCCACCACGTTGTCCTTCGGGCAGCGGGCATCGGTGAAGAAGACCTCGCAGAACTCGGCGCCGCCGTCGATCTGCTCGATGCGGCGAACCTCGATGCCGTCCTGCTTCATGGGACACAGCAGGTAGGAGATGCCCTTGTGCCTGGATGCGTCGGGGTCGGTGCGGCACAGCACGAAGATGTAGTCGGCTTCGAAGCCCTGGGTGGTCCAGATCTTCTGGCCGTTGATCACCCATTCATCACCGTCGAGCACCGCCGTGGCCTTCAGTGAGGCCAGGTCGGAACCGGCGTCGGGCTCGGAGAAGCCCTGACACCAGGCCATCTCGCCTCGCAGGATCTTGGGGATGAAGTCCTGCTTCTGTTCTTCGGTGCCCCACTGGAGGATGGTGGGACCGACCAGGGTGTCGCCGAAGAAGTCACCCCGCATTCCCGCTCCGGCCCGGTGGAACTCCTCGGCCATCACCACCGACTGCACGGTGGACAGGCCCTTGCCCCCGTACTCGGTGGGCCAGCTGGCGCAGTACCAACCGCCCTCCACCATCTCGGCCGGCCACCGCTCGTTGAACGCCGACCGCTCCTCGTCGCTCATCTCGAAGTCGTCGTCGAACCACCCCTCGGGCAGGTGCTGCTCCAACCAGGTGCGCACCTCGACACGGAACTCCTCGGCTTCGGATGGGTAGGTCAGGTCCATGGCGCCAAACTACTGTGCGGTCATGACTGTCGATGCGCCGAAGAGTGAACGCTGGAGCTTCCAGTGGAAGGAGCTCTACGACGAGGTGATCACATCGGGACTGTGCACGGGCTGCGCCGGCTGCGTGATCGCCTGCCCGCATGATGTGATCGGCTACAAGCACGAGCCCGGGCAGTACAAGCCGTTCCACCTCGAAGAGGAGCTGGGCCTCGACGACTGCACCCACGGCCAGAAGGGCTGCACCAGCTGCACCCGGGCCTGCCCCCGTTTCCGGGCGTGGGAACCCGAGGCCGACCTGCATCTCCACGGCCGGGTCCGTCAGCCCGACGAGCAGGCCGGGATCGTCGGCGACATCCTCCTGACCCGGGCCAGCGACGACTCCGTCTACGAGACCGGACAGGACGGCGGACTGGTGTCAGCGATCCTCATCTGGTGCCTCGAGAACGACATCGTCGACGGTGCCCTGGTGTCGGGCCTCGAGAGCGGTGCCGACGGCGAGGGGGGCTGGAAGGCCATCCCCATGGTGGCCACCAACCGCGACGAGGTGCTGGCCGGTGCCGGCAGCCGCTACACGTACTCGGCCAACCCCATCGCCTACGACGAGGCGCGAGAGCGGGGTCTCGAGAACCTGGCCCTGGTCGGCATGAGCTGCCAGACGTCGATCGCCCCCGTGATGTGGCATCGCAAGGTGGGCAAGGTGGGCAAGCCCATCAAGCTCAACATCGGGCTGTTGTGCTCCAAGAGCTTCGACGACGCCATGTTCGACGAGCTGTTCGACGTCAAGTACGGGCTCCGCAAGGAAGACATCACCAAGATGAACATCAAGGGCGTGTTCCAGGTGTGGATGAAGAACGGCGACTACCACGAGATCAACCTCAAGGAGTGCCACGCCTGGACGCGTGAGGGCTGCAACCACTGTCCCGACTTCGCCGCCGAGCACGCCGACATCTCCACCGGCGGCATCGGCGAGCTCACCGACTGGACCCTCACCATCGTCCGCACCGACCTGGGACGAGCCATCATCTCGGCCATGGTGGCCGACGGTGTCATCGAGACCCGCCCCGGCGACGATGACCCCGGCGCCGTGGCGCTCCTCCACAAGCTGGCGGCCAAGAGCCGCGCCCGTTGGCCCGAATGGGCCGCCGTCACCGTTCGTTGAGCGGGGTCAGGTGCAGGGGATCTCGATCACGTCCAGGATGTTGGCCACCGTCTCCACGCCGGGATCCTCTTCCTGGACCTTGTCCACCGCGTTGCGGTAGGCCCGCTGCAGGGCCTGGCCACTGGTGATGTCGTCGACGTTGTTGGCGATCTCGTCGTTGAAGGCCTGGAACACCTCGAAGGGGACCATCTCGACGTACTTGTCGAAGGTGCACAGGCAGTACTCGGCCGTGCGGCCGTCATCGTCGAACTCGCCCGGGTTGGCCCGCTCGCAGGCCTCCCGGTAGTTGGCCTCCACCAGCGGGATCTCTTCGGTGTCACCGGTGATCGACTCGAACTCGACGGGCTGTTGGTCATAGGCGGCGGGAGCGCCGGAGCTGCCACAGGCCGTCAGGACGATGACCAGGGCGGCGAGCAGCATCGCCAGGCGCGAACGGGGGGAATGCATAGCTGCCCAGGCTATCGAGACGGGCCGCCAGCCAGCGCTCGGGCCCGTACGAAGACGGCGTCGAGCATCGGTTCGGTCAGCCGACCGGTGAAGGTGTTCTGCTGGCTCACGTGATACGAGCACACGATGGTCCGACGGGCATCGATGGGCACCTCCACGCCGTGGCCGAACTTGGGACGAGGTTTCACCCCGAAGTCGGTGCAGGCGGCCTGATAGCCGATCTGGCCGAGCACCACCACGGCCCGCACCTCGGTCAGCAGGGCCACTTCGCGCGTGAAGTGGCGACGACAGTTGGCCCGCTCCTCGGCCGTGGGTTTGTTGGCCGGCGGCGCGCAGTGCACCGGTGAGGTGATGTACGCGTCGAACAGCTCCAGACCGTCGTCGCCCGCCGTGCTGGTGGGCTGGTTGGCGTAGCCGGCCCGGTGCAGGGCCCGGTACAGCCAGTCCCCCGACCGATCACCGGTGAACATCCGGCCGGTGCGGTTGGCACCATGCGCGGCCGGGGCCAATCCCACGACCAGCACGCGGGCGTTGGGATCACCGAATCCGGGCACCGGACGACCCCAGTAGGGCTCGTCGCGAAAGGCCGCCCGCTTCTCCACGGCGACCCGCTCGCGCCACTCGACCAACCGGGGACAGGCCCGACACTCGGTGATCTCGCGATTGAGCAGCCGAAGGTTGTCCACGGCGCCGCACCCTATAGGTTCGACCTCGATGGCCTCCTCGAAGTCCGCCCCGAAGCCCACGCTCGTGCTGCTGGTGCGCCACGGGAACACACCCACCACGGGCGACAAGCTGCCCGGCCGGGCCCCGGGGCTGCACCTCAGCGACCGGGGCCGACAGCAGGCGGAGGCGGCCGGGACCCGGATCGGCGCCCTCCCGCAGGTCGGTGCGGTGTACGCCTCGCCGCTGGAACGCACCCAGGAGACGGCGGCCCCCATCGCCCGGGCCGTCGGCCGACGGGTGCGCACCGAGGCCGGGCTGCTGGAGTGCGACTTCGGGCAGTGGACGGGACAGAAGCTGTCCACGCTGCGCAAGAAGCCCGAGTGGAAGGCGGTCCAGCGCTACCCCAGCAGCTTCCGCTTCCCCCGCGGCGAGTCCTTCTCGGAGATGCAGGCCCGCATCGGCGGGACCCTGCACCGGCTGGTGGCCCGCCATCCGGGCGAGACCATCGTCGCCGTGTCCCACGCCGACTGCATCAAGGCCGCGGTGGCCGACGCCATGGGCACCCACCTCGATCTGTTCCAGCGCATCGTGGTGTCCCCGTGCTCGATCTCGGCCGTCTGGTACGGCAGCGACGGCCCGGCCGTGTTGTGCGTGAACTCCACCGGCGACGACCTCGGCTCACTGGCCCTCTCGTGAGCGCGTCGTATCACTTCGACGAGCTCGACCGGTTCACCGCCGGCACCATTGGACCCAAGGGCCAGCGGGTGTTCTACCTCCAGGCCGAGGCCGGCGGCGAGGTCATCTCCCTCAAGATCGAGAAGCAGCAGGTGTCGGCGCTGGGCGAGTATCTGGCCCGGCTGCTGGCCGATGTCCCCGAGATCACCGCTCCGGTCGAGGCCGGCGAGCTGGCCGAGCCCGTGCAGGTGGAGTGGGCCGTGGGACCGATGGGCGTGGCCTACGACGAGGCGGCCGATCGCGTGGTCGTGGTGGCCGAGGAGATCGTCGACGACGACCAGGCCCACGAAGGGGCCAGCGCCCGGTTCGGCATCAGTCGGGCCCAAGCCGCCGCCTTCGTGGCCCGGGCCCGCGAGCTCGTCGCGGCCGGCCGCGAGCCGTGCCCCTACTGCGGGAGACCGCTCGAACCCGGATCCACCTGGTGCCCCTGCCACAACTGACCCGATGAGCGACGAGAGCCCCTTCCGCGAGCGCGAGCCCATCACCACCGCCGATGCCCTCACCGTGCTGGTCGAGGGCGAGCTCGAGGTGTTGGGGCGGATGCCGTACAGCTCGAACGCCACCTTCCTCGTCGACATCGAGCACCCCGTCGCCTCGGTACAGGGCATCTACAAGCCGGCGCAGGGCGAGCGGCCCCTGTGGGACTTCCCCGACGGACTGTTCCGGCGGGAAGTGGCGGCGTTCCTCATCAGCGAGCAGCTGCGGTGGAACCTGGTCCCGGCGACGGTCGAGCGCGACGGTCCGCTGGGCGTGGGCTCGGTGCAGCTGTTCATCCCCGCCGACTTCGACCTGCACTACTTCGACCTGGTCGACGACCCCCAGCACCACTTCACCCTCCAGCGCCTGTGCGTGTTCGATTACGTCACCAACAACACCGACCGCAAGGGCGGTCACTGCCTCATCGACCGCGAGGGCCACATCTGGGCCATCGACCATGGCTTGTCCTTCCACGCCGAGTTCAAGCTGCGCACCGTGATCTGGGAGTTCGGGGGCGACCCCGTCCCGGCCGGGATCATCACCGATCTGCACCGACTCCTCGACGAGCCGCTGCCCGAGGCGGTCACCGAGGCCCTGTCCGCCCTGGAGATCGATGCCCTGGCCACCCGAACCCGGGCCATCATCAGTGCGGGGACGTTCCCCATCGACCCCACCGGACGCCGGTATCCGTGGCCGATGATCTGAGCGAAATCTGGGGATTTCCTGTGGATATGTCGAGATTTCTCGAGAAATCGGTCAAAAAGGGTCGTTCTGACTGGCGACGAAGATCGAGGTGTGTTATCTTGGTGTTATCACGTCGCTTCGGAGCCGCTCGGCCCGGAGCGATTTCTCGTTTTGGAGATGCCACGTTCGGGCATCAGCCCGTACCGGTACCGTCGCACCGGGGGCAGGGACGGAGCAGTCCCGGGCCCACCAGAGCGCCCACACCCTCGCACTCGATGCACACATCGGGCGCGAGCATCCACAGGTCGTCGGACGCGTCACTGCGGTCGATCATCCAACGGGTGACGAGGAAGGCCACCAGGACCACCAGGGCGAGCGCGGCGGTGTTCAGGGCGAGGCCCATGACCGAACGCTATCGGCTCTGGAGAGCCTCGATGAGTTTGGGCAGGACCTTGTGCACATCTCCGACAACGCCCAGGTCGGCCACCCCGAAGATGGGCGCCTCCGGGTCCTTGTTGATGGCGATGATGTTCTTGGAGCCCTTCATGCCCACGAGGTGCTGCGTCGCACCGGAGATGCCGGCGGCGATGTACACCGTCGGCTTGACCACCTTGCCCGTCTGGCCCACCTGGTAGCTGTAGGGCACCCAGCCGGCGTCGACGATGGCCCGGGAGGCCCCGGCAGCTCCGCCGAGGGTCTTGGCCAGTGTCTCGATCATCTCGTACTTCTCGGCGTCGCCCAGCCCCCGGCCACCGGACACCACGATGGCTGCCTCGTCCAGCTTGGGGCCTTCGCTCTCCTCGACGAACTGATCGGTGACCCGAGCCGCGGCGCGGGCGCCGCCGTCGGGAACCGCCAGGGCGGCCACGGAGGCCGCGCCGCCGCCGGCCGGCTCGGCCGCGAACGACTTGGGCCGCACCAGGAAGATGCCAGGCTTGTCGGAGGTGAACGAGGTCTTGACGTTGGTCGCGCCACCGAACACCGGCTCGATGCCGACCACGTGGTCACCGTCGACCTCGAGGTCGACCACGTTGGTGATCACCGGCGCGACCAAC
>JAOUEE010000171.1 GCA_029858875.1 Acidimicrobiia bacterium | reverse complement strand
GAGCATCCCGGTGAGATCCACGGCGACGGCGCCGACCCCGTGCGCCCAGCCGAGGAAGGCGGCGGCCGTCGAGTAGCGGAGCCGGCGGGTGGATGGTGCGAGGTGCGCGGTGGAGCGCACGTAGTCGTCCACGGTGACCGCATCGAGGCCCCGGCCGTGGGCGCGCTCGGCCAGGCGGCGAAGGTGCGATCGGTGGCCCTTGGCGGTGGTTGCGGAGATTTCGCCGCGGGCGAGGCGGGCCGTGACCCATTGTTCGGCGAGGTCGGCGACCGTGGTCGTTGGGGTGGTGGGTGGGTGGATCATTGCCCCAACCGATCCACTGGTGAGAGGCTCCGATGCGCGTCCCTGGCCCGGTCGTCGGCGGCTGACGCGGCGTAGCGGTCGACCATTTGTCGCGCCCGCCATCCGGTGAGTCTCATGAGGTCGCCTTCGTTGCCGCCCGCTGCCAACCACCGATGGGCGAAGGTGTGCCGGAACCGGTGGGCGTGGAGGTTGTCGACGTCGGCCCGTTTACCGAGGCGTTCGAGGAGTTGGCGGACGCCGTCGGAGCGGAGCGGCCCGGTGCGGCCGAGCCAGTAGGCGTCGAGGTGCGTGTACTTGTGGCGTTCGCGGGTGCGTTCGTATCGGTCGAGGGCCTTGAGGGTGGTGGCGCCGACGGGGCAGGATCGTGGGCGTGCGCCTTTGCCGATCACGTTGATGACCTCGAGGTCGAAGTCGAGGCAGCCGACGGTCATGCCGGTGAGTTCGGATCGGCGCATGCCGGTGTCGAGGAGGGTGAGCACGATCGCCTGGTCGCGTAGTCCGTCGAAGTCTCTCGGGCCGGAGGGTTTCAACTGTGCGAGGAGCCGGTCGAGGTCGTCGTCGGTGAGGACCGGCACCGGTTCGACCGGGACGGCCGGGGGGTTGATGTTGGCCATGGGTGATTCGTCGAGTTCGCCTTCGTCGACGCACCAGTTGAAGAAGACGCGTAGTGCCCGGTAGCGGACGCTGACGGTCGCCGGTTTGCGGCCGGTGTCGTGGAGGTGGCCGAACCATCCTCGGAGGTCGTCGCGGCTGATGTCGGCGAGGTCGGTGGAGCGGTCCTCGGTGTCGAGCCATTCGGTGAAGAGGCGGATCGAGTCGCCGTAGGTCTCGACGGTGCGCGGCGATTTCTTCTCGGCGCGTTGCGCGAGGGCGAACGATTTGGACATGCGGTCGAGTGTCGCCATCCGGGGAACCTCTGAGAGTTAGGCGGTCGTTGAACGCTGTGCTAACTCTACTCGACCGGTGCCGCGCTCTCAGAAATGTATCCTGAACAGGCGTTTTGTGGACTTCCGTGGAGCTGGCGGGAATCGAACCCGCGACCCCCTGCTTGCAAAGCAGGTGCTCTAGCCAACTGAGCTACAGCCCCGAAGGGACCCAGGCTAGAGGACCGACGCGGGTTCCCGTCTGCTGTCGAAGGGGATCGGTTCAGGCGGCCAGCGGGCGGCCGAAGGGCAGGGTGTCCTGCCAGGTGGAGAGGAAGGCCTCGGCCCGCAGGCACGCGCCGAGGAAGGCACCGGCCTCGTGGTCGAGCACGTCGTCGATGATGGCCCGCACCCCGTCGGTGGCTGCGGCTCGCACGTCGTCGGGCGTGGCGTTCGGGGCGACTTCCCAGGCCCAGACCGGTCCCGCCTGGGTCACGAAGTCGGGCAGCATCAGGCTGTCGGCGGCCCGCAGCACGGCCAAGCCCCGTGCCGTGACCGGCAACGGGGCTCCCGGCGCCACCAACCCGGCCCGCACCGTCTCGGCCTCGCGGTGGGTGAGGCAGCCCATCTTCGACGACGGGATCAGGATGTCCACGTCCGCGGCGAAGATCGGGTGGTCGGGTGTCGGTCCCAGGTGGCCGATCATGGCCGGACCGTGCTCGCGCCATGCGGCGGCGATGGCGTCGGGATCGATGCCCTCGGGGTCGGCGACCACCCCGGCCGCCGTCGACAGTGCGGTGATGCGGGCACCGCCGGCGGCGAGCTCGCGGGTGAGCGCGGTGCCGTTGACCTCGAACCCCTCGATGGCCACCCGTTGACCGTCCAGCCCGTCGAGGGTCCGCTCGATGGCGGCCGCCGTGGACGTGGCCGCCAGCTCGGCGGCGAAGGGCACGCCGTCGCGGTCGAGGTGACGAAGCGGGCTTCGAGGGTCGTGGTCGGCCAGCGGGGCCAGGTCGTCCGGTGACACCCCCTTGCCGGGGTCGGGCAGGAACTCGTTGTCGGCCACCAGCGGCGCGATGTCGGCGACGAAGGCGGCAATGGCGGTCGGCCGATCATCTCCGTCGGCGTTGACCCCGGCGGAGGCGCCGCTCTGGCGCAACTCGAGCGACGCGAAGGTGTAGGTCAGCGACCGGGCCAGATCCTCGGCGCCGCCCTGGAGGATCTTGCGGGCCTGGCGCACGATCCCCACCGAACGCTCGGCGCCCTCCAGGTCGATGGCCACGAAGGCGGCCCCGTCTGCGAACGTCTTGATCATCACCCGGGCATTCTGCCATTCCCGGGTGGCACTCGGCCCAGGAGGGACTTCAGCCCTCGGCCAACAGGCGCTCGAGCGTGAGCTCGGGCTGGTCGCCTTCCAGCCGCTCGAGCCAGTACGGGCTCTCGAACAGGGCCAGCAGGGTGCCGTCGCTGCGTTCCAGGACATCGACACCCTGCATGGCTCGCAGGGCGGGGGCGCTGGCGGCATCGGTGCGGCGGGCCACCTTGTAGGTGGTGGGGCTCAGCTCGACCGGCGCGCCGAACTCGTTCTCCAGCCGGTGCACGGCCACATCGAACTGCATCGGACCCACGGCGGCCATCACGGGGGCCTGGTCGCCGATGTCGGGGTCACGCAACACCTGCACCACCCCCTCCTCGTCGAGCTGGGCGATTCCCTTGCGGAACTGCTTGAACCGACCCGTGTCGCGCACCCGGGCCACGCTGAAGTGCTCGGGGGCGAAGCTGGGGATGCCGGCGTAGGCCACCGGATCTCCCACGTAGATGGTGTCGCCGATTCGGAAGTCGGTGGCGTTGACCAGGCCGACGATGTCGCCGGGGAACGCCTCGTCGACCGTCTCGCGGTCCTGGCCGAACACCGTGTGGGCGTACTTGGTGTTGAACGGCTTGCCCGTGCCGGCGTGGGTGACGGTCATGCCTCGCTCGAACTGGCCGGAGGCGATACGGACGAAGGCGATGCGATCGCGGTGCGCTGGATCCATGTTGGCCTGCACCTTGAACACGAAGGCCGAGAAGTCATCGTCCAGTGCCCGCTCGTCGCCCTGCGCCGGAGTCCGCGGGGTAGGAGGCGGCACCAGATCGACCACGGCGTCCAGGAGCAGCCGGACCCCGAAGTTGGTGAGGGCCGAGCCGAAGAACGTGGGTGTGCTCACGCCGGCCAGGAATCCATCCCCGTCGTAGGCACTCCCGACCGCTTCGAGCAGACCGAGCTCTTCGACGGCGGTGTCGTAGGCGTCGCCCTCGTCGGCCGCGGCCTGCTCGGCCGGAACCACCTCCTCGGGTGCCTCGGTGGCACCGCGCGCCGTTCGGGTGAAGCGCACGAAGTTGTCGCCGCGCCGGTCCAGCAAGCCGCGGAAGTCGCCCGACTGCCCGACCGGCCAAGTGACGGGGGTGGGGATCACGCCGATCTCCCGCTCGATCTCGTCGATCAGCTCCAGCGCGTCGAGGCCCGGCCGGTCCCACTTGTTGATGAACGTCAGCAGCGGCAGGCCCCGGTCGCGACACACCTCGAACAGCTTCAGGGTCTGGGCTTCGATGCCCTTGGCCGCATCCAGCACCATCACGGCGGCGTCGGCCGCGGCCAGCACGCGGTAGGTGTCCTCGGAGAAGTCGCGGTGCCCAGGAGTGTCCAACAGGTTGACCACGCAGTCCCGGTAGGGGAACTGCAGCACCGTCGAAGTGATGGAGATGCCCCGCTGCTGCTCGAGGGCCATCCAGTCCGACGTGGCCGAACGCCCGCCCGACCGGGCCTTCACCGAACCGGCCTCCTTGTGCAAAGCGCCGCCGTACAGCAGGAACTTCTCGGTCAGCGTGGTCTTGCCCGCGTCGGGATGGCTGATGATGGCGAAGGTTCGGCGGCGATCGGCTTCGGTGTGGGCGGATGTCACCGGCTCAGCCAACCGGCCGGGACCCCGTTTCACAACTGCGCCCCGACCGGGCGCTGACCGAGCTCAGAAGCTGCGGGCCGACACGAAGTGGGCCAGCTCTGTCAGCGCATCCAGCGGCTCGGGGGCCAGATCCAGTGATTGGAGGGCGGCGATGGCGTTGACGGTACGGTCGGCGATGTGGGCTTCAACCCGCTCGACGGCGCCGGTCTGGCGCATCACCGTCTGGATGGCCCGCACCTGTTCGAGGTCGAGTGGACCACCGACCGACCCGAGGGTGTCCTTTTGCCGGGGGTCGGCTCGTTCGTGGGCGAAGGCCAACAACAGCGTGGGCTTGCCCTCGCGGAGATCGTCGCCCACCGGCTTGCCCAGCAGTGCCTCGTCGCCGAATGTGCCCAGCACGTCGTCGCGCAGCTGGAAGGCCTCGCCCAACGGCCGGCCGTACGCGGCCAGCGCCCGTCCGAGCGAGGCATCGCCGGCGAGTACGGCCCCCAACTCGAGGGGTCGCTCGATCGTGTACAGGCCCGACTTGTACCGAGTGACCAGGGTGGCGGTCTCGGAGTCGACCGCGCCGCGTGCGGCGGCGGCCACATCGAGGTACTGGCCGATGTTGAGCTCGGCCCGCAGGTCCCGCCAGAGGCCGGCCGCCTGGGGAGCGGCTCGGGCCATGAGATGGTCGGCCATGACGTGGAGGTAGTCCCCGGCCAGGATGGCGACCGCGTCACCGTAGCGTCGGGCGTCGCCCTGCCACGAGTGGGTCGCGTGGACGGCAGCGGCGTCGACATGCACCGTCGGCTCACCCCGTCGGCGATCCGATCCGTCCATCACATCGTCGTGGACCAACGCGAAGGCATGCAGCAGTTCGAGAGCGGCGCCGGCGTCGACGACGGCGTCGTCGTCGACCGAGCCCCCTGCCGCCGCTGCGGCCCACGCGCAGAAGGCCGGGCGCAGCCGCTTCCCGCCGCCGAGGACCATGCGCCGCAGACGGGAGAAGAACGATCCCAGATCGGGATGAACGGCTTGCCAGCGCTGTTGTTCGTCGTCGAACAGCGGGTCGAGGCGGCCCTCGATTCTCTTGGCGACGACCAGCAGGGGCGACGGAGCAGCGGTCACTCGAACAGGGTCTCGTCGTCGGCGCCGGGCTCGGCGGGATCGAGCCCGGCGAGCTCGGCCACCACCTTCTCGACCTGCACCCGGGCGGTGGCGATGCGGCCCTGACACAGACGGATCAGCTCGGCCGCCCGTTCGACCTTGGTGGCCAGCACGTCGACATCGATGTCGTCGGCCTCGAGGTCGGACAGGATCTCGTCCAGCTCGGCCAGGGCCTCGGCGTAGCCCGGGCCGGATTCGGTTTCGGTCATTGATCGTCTCCTGGTGGCTCCGATGTTGGCATGCGTTGCACGAAACTGGAGATCCGGCCGTCGGCCACCTGCGTGAGCAGCTCGTCGCCGTCGGTGATGTCGGTGATGGTGCGCACCGTGCGTCCGTCGGCCGTTCGGGTGATGGACCACCCACGGGCCATGGTGCGAACGGGATCGAGCAACTGGACATGTTGCTCGTGGCCCTGCAGCGCTTTGGCCGCCTGGTCGAGCGCCCGGGGTCCCTCACGGGTGAGGCGGCGGCCGTGCTCGGCCAAGCGATCGGCCGAGCGGCCAAGTTGGCGTCGGGCGTGGTCGGCGACCCGGCTGGCCCGATCGTGCACCCCCAGCTCGGTGCTGCGGGCGGATCGGTGGATCTCTCGCCTGATCTGGGCCCGCGCCATGACCAGGCGCTGCGACTGGAGGGCGAGAGTGGCCTCGGTGGCTCGGCCGCCACGCTGGGCCCGCGCCCGCAGATCGGTCCCGGCCTGGTGGAGTGCACGCTCGGTGGCCCGCGCGATGGCATGCCACGCCGCCAGCCCGTTCTGGTGGGGCAGGCGGGCCATGCTCACCACGGCCTGGGCACACGCGGTGGGGGTCTTGTACGCGGTGTGTGCCGCCTCGTCGGCCAGGCTGGAGTCGATCTCGTGCCCGATGCCGGTGAGGACGGGCACCGGCAGCTCGGCGATGGCCCGCACCACCGGCTCGCGGTCGAACACGGAGAGGTCACCACGGCTGCCCCCGCCGCGCACCAGGCAGACCAGGTCGACCGACTGGCCCACCATCACGCGAAGAGCCGCGACGATGGTGGGCTCGGCGTCGTCGCCCTGCACCCGTGCATCGACCTGTACGACGTGCCAGCTCAGACCGCTCCCTTCGAGCTCACTCATGAAGTCGGCGTGGGCGGCACTGTCGACACTGGTGATGAGGCCCACCCGGTACGGGACCAGCGGCAGGCGATGATGACGGTTGCGATCGAACAGGCCCTCCGCGACCAGCTTCTTGCGCAGCTGCTCGCGTTGCAGGGCCAGCTGGCCGAGGGTGTGGGTGGGGTCGACGCCGGTCATCCGCAGCTGGAGGCGACCCTGCACCTCGTAGAAGTCGACCACGGCACGGACCCGCACCTGCATGCCGTCGACCATGCGACCCACACCGGCGCGCGACAACTGGCGGTTGATGATCTCCCGATTGCTGTTCCACAGCACCACGGCCAGTTGCGCCGGTGCCGGCTGGCCGGGTTCGGGCGGTGGCTCGATCAGGTCGAAGTACACGTGGCCCCGACCCGATCGGTTCAGCCCCGAGATCTGACCGGTGACCCATACGTCGTCGGGAAAGACACCGGCCAACTGGTTGGCGATGACGCCGGCCAGCTCGGCCACGGTGTAGGTGGTGTCATCCATCACCCGTGACCGTATCGGCGCAAGCCGACAGCGTCGGCTCGACGCTTGGCGCCGACCCGAAGGCGGTGCTGAGGCAGGTTGGAACGCCTCAGCACGGGAGCGTAGAACGGTGGCGACATGCCACGACTCCAGGAGAGCGGACACATGATCGATCTGCGGCGACCGACCGAACGAAGGCGACCGCGCCGAGTCCTTGCCTCGGTGGCCCTCGTCGGGTTGCTGGCGGTGTTCGGATGCGGATCCGACGACAGCGAGCCCTCGGCCGAAGAGCAGTTCTGCTCGGCCTCGGACGACCTGCGCGCCAGCGTCTCGGCGTTGACCGAGCTGGACCTGCTGGCCGAGGGAACCGACGGTGTGGGTAGCGCCCTCGACGAGATCGAGGCGGCGGCCGGGGAGCTGACCGACAGCGCACCCGCCGCAGCCGAGGAAGAGGTCACTGCCCTCGAGACCGCAGTCGACGGGCTGGGAACAGCCCTGTCCGATCTCGGTGGTGACCTCTCCGTCGACAACCTCTCCGGTGTGAGCGACGCCGTCGGTGACGTGGGCCGAGCGGCGTCAGGCGTCTACGAGAAGCTCACCAGCTGCGAGTGAGCGCCACCTGACCCTCCGGACCGGGTCTGGCCCGGCGGCCCCGGCCGCCATGGGTGTATCGCGAGCGACCCGGGTCGGCTGGGCAGTGCGTGTCAGCCGGGCAGGGCGGTGCGGTCGGCCCGCACCAGGTTCTCGTAGAGCTCGGCGTACAGGCCGCCCTGGGACCGCAGGTCGTCGTGGGTGCCCGACTCCACGATCCGGCCACGGTCGAGCACCACGATGCGGTCGGCGTCGGTGATGGTGGACAATCGGTGGGCGATGACGAGGGCCGTGCGGCCGCGCATGGCTTCGGCCAACGCGGCTTGCACCACCGCCTCGTTCTCGGTGTCGAGGCTGCTGGTGGCCTCGTCGAGGATGACCACCGCCGGCGACTTCAACAGCATCCGGGCGATGGCCAGCCGTTGCTTCTCGCCCCCCGAGAGCCGGTAGCCCCGTTCGCCCACGATGGTGTCGTACCCATCGGGCAGGGCGGCGATGACGTCGTGGATCTGGGCTGCCCGACACGCCTGCTCCATCTCCTGGCGGGTGGCGGTGGGCCGGGCGTAGGACAGATTGGAGGCCACCGTGTCGTGGAACAGGTGGGGGTCCTGCGAGACCACACCGATGGCGGCCCGCAGGCTGGCCAGGGTGCTGTCGCGCACGTCGATGCCGTCGACGGTGACCGCACCATCGGTGACATCGTAGAGCCGGGGGACCAGGCTGGTGAGCGTCGACTTCCCGGCCCCCGACGGGCCCACGATGGCCACCAGCTGACCGGGTTCGATGGTGAGGTCGATGTCGTGGAGGACCTGGACTCCTCGGT
>JAOUEE010000543.1 GCA_029858875.1 Acidimicrobiia bacterium | reverse complement strand
GTCCGTGATCGTCTTCTCCGGCAACGACGGCGGGTCGAGCGACGACGAGGCCATCGCCCACTGCGTGCGAGGTCTGGCTCCACTGGCCGAGGCGGCCGAGCGGGTCGGGGTCACCCTGCTCCTCGAGCTGCTCAACAGCAAGGTCGACCATCCCGGCTACCAATGCGACCGCAGCTGGTGGGCCTTCGAGGTGGTGCGCCGGGTCGATTCACCCGGTTTGCGGGTGCTGTTCGACCTCTACCACATGCAGTTGATGGAGGGGGACCTGTCACGCACGGTGAAGGCGAACCTCGACCTGATCGGTCACTTCCACACGGCCGGGGTCCCGGGTCGGCGAGACCTCGACGACCGCCAGGAGGTCAACTGGCCGGCTCTGGCCGGGCTCCTACGCCATCTCGGCTACCGCGGCTGGGTGGGCCACGAGTTCATGCCCCGGGCCGACCCCATGGCGGCGTTGGCCCACGCCCATGCCCAGTTCGTCGACCCCGCCGAACGCCGGTGAATCGGTGGCGTGATGGCGCGCCAGTGGCGCGCAGCACCACCAGGGGGGTCGGTACGGCGGCTCGGCGGCGGGTTGGCGGCCAGAGCGAGCGGTCAATCCTCGAGCTCGGCGATGATCTCGTGTTGCTCACGAACGGCCTCGCGGTGAGCCCGATCCCCCGTGAAGCCCCGATGCCGCTGGTCGAGCTCTTCGAGATGGTCGAGTCGACCGTAGGCGATCACCGTGTCGCCGGAGTGGATCGTGGTGTGCCCGGTGGGCGCCCCGAAGAAGTCGCCGTTGCGGCGGTGGAGGCCGAGGATCACCACCCCTTCCTCGGGCAGCCCCAGCAGCGACAAGGGGCGATCGATGAGCCAGTCGCCGTCCTCGGCCTGGAGCTCGATGATCCCGTAGTCGTGGCTGAACCGCAGCATGGCCGCGAAGTCGCGGGTCTCGAGCGACGTGAAGCGGGACAACGCCCAGCGGGTCAGCCGGGTGAGGGCCCGTTCCAGCAGCCTCGATCGGGTCAGGATCACCAGCAGGATCAGCCCGATGACCAGGATCAGGGCGCGCAGGATGGCCTGATCGGTCTCGGCGTTGACGAAGCCGAGCAGCAGCGAGGTGACGCCGGTGATGATGCCGGCGTTGCCGAATGTCATCAGCCACAGGATGATCTTGCGACGAACGGGGTGGTTGATGACCGACTCCGCCTCCGCGGTGGTGAACCCGACACCCATGAGCGCCGACCGGGCTTGGAAGCTGGCCGATTCGGTGGCCATGCCGGTGCCCACGAGCGCGATGGTGGCCACCCGGGCGGCGGTGATGAACAACACCGCCACCATCAGCAGCGACAAGACGGCGATCATGCCGTCAGCTCCCGGGGCGTGGTGAACAGTCCGCGGACGATGAAGTCGAGGAGCTGATCGAAGGTCTCGTCGCTGTCCTGGGGGTTGGTGAAGGAGTCGGCCGCCTCGAGTGTCACGAATCCATGCACGGCGCTGTGTACCACTCGTGCCGTGTGCACCAGCCGGTCGCCGACCAGGCCGTACGTCTCGAGGATGCGGGTGAGGACGCCCGCGATGGCCGCATGGGCCGGGTCGGTCGGGCCACTGGCCGGCAACAGCGTGCTGGCGTACTGACCGGGATGGGAACGAGCGAAATCGCGGTAGGCGCGAGCGACCTCGCGCAGAGCGGCATCGCCGGCGCGGCCGACGGCGGCGTCGCGCAGCGCGCCGGCCAGGTTGTCCCGCGACTGGGAGGCGACCGCCCGTCGGAGTCCCTCGAGCCCTTCGACGTGGTTGTAGAGCGCCGAGGCCTGCACGCCCAGCTCGTCGGCCACCCGGGCCAGGATCAGCTCATCGAGGCCCTCGTGGTCCACCAACGTGACGGCGCAGGCGATGATGTGTTCCAGATCGATGCGCTGGCGGACCATGGAACGAACGGTACCACAGATGTGAAGGTACAAGTAGAATATACATTGACCATTCGTCTATGATGAATGTTCTTCAGGTATGTGGATCAGTCCGCACCATTGGACACTG
>JAOUEE010000544.1 GCA_029858875.1 Acidimicrobiia bacterium | reverse complement strand
GAGGATGATGCGGTTCGCGCCCTCAGAGCAGCGATGGCATTCGCTTCGGCAGTCGGTGGAGTGGAGGTGGGGGTGGGCGTCGCCTCCGGGCACATCTACTTCGGTGACGTGGGAGCCGGTCGGCTCCGCCGCTTCACCGTCCTCGGCCGCCCGGTGAACCTCGCCGCCCGGCTCGCAACCTCCGGTTCTGGCGCGCTGGTCCGGTGCGATGGCGCCACCATGGCCGCAGCCCGCCGGAGCATCGCCTTCGAGGAGCACGCCCCGGTCCACCTCAAAGGGGTCTCGGAGCCCACCCGCACCTTTCGACCCGTCGAGGCCATCGAGTTCGTTCGTGGAGACACCCCGCCGATGGTGGGTCGAGACCACGAGAAGGCGGAGCTCAGCCGCATGTTCGAGGAGTTCCTCAAGGGAACCGGCGGGGTCGTCGTCATCGAAGGCGAGCCTGGGATCGGGAAGTCCACCTTGGTTCGCGACCTGCTTCGGGCCAGCGAGTCGCACCCGGTGCGGCGGCTGGTGGTTCGCGGTTCGCCACTTGACCAGTCCAACCCGTACCACCCGTGGCGTGCGGTCTTCGCGTCGCTGGTCGGAAGCGCCGACGTGGAGTCGCTGCTCCATGAGGTCCTCGAGCCGAACGAGCGCGATGCCGTGGGCTTGCTCACGGAGGTGATTCCGGGTGTTCCCCCCGGTTGGAGCCGACCAACCGGCATGTCGCCGGGCGATCGGATCGAGACGACCCGGCGGATCCTCGCTCTGCTCTTCTCCCGCTTGGTCCGCGACGCACCACTCCTTCTGGTGCTCGAAGATGCGCACTGGTACGACACGGCGACGTGGGCACTAGCCGATGCCGCCGTTGCCCACCGTCCCGACGCTCTGGTGGTGTGCGTCACTCGGGGGACCACCAATCCCCCAGACCCAGCCGAACTCCGCCTGCGACGGCACGCGGAAGTGCTCCGATTGCACAGCCTCACCGCGGACCAGACCGTCGCCCTGGTCTGCGATCGTCTCGACGTGCCCTCCATCCCGAGCGACCTCGCGGAGCGGATACATGATCGGACCGAAGGTCACCCGTTGTTCACCGAGGAGCTGATCCGGTCGCTGCGGGACTCCGGCGTCATCGAGATCGTGGGCGCCTCGCGGGAGCTGGCGATCGAGCGAGAGGCGATCGATGCCCTGGCTCTTCCATCGAGCATCGCGGCGATCATCGTCACTCGAATCGACCGCCTGCCATTGACCCATCAGAGCACCCTGAAGGCGGCGAGCGTCGCTGGCCGCTCCTTCACCATCGACGACATCGAGGCGATTCATCCCGAATCCCTCTCTCCAGCCGAGATCAAGGAACATCTCGAAGAGGCCGTCGCGCTGGAGCTCATCGCTTCGAGCGACCAGGGACGGGCCAGTGAGTATCGGTTCTCCCACGTCCTCATCGCGGAGGCCACGTACGGCCTGCTGCCGGCTGAAGTCAGGGCGCCGATGCACCTGGCGCTCGCCCGGTTCCTGGCGACGAGAGCAGACACCGCTCCGTCGATCCTGGCCCACCACTGGGGGGCGGGAGGTGACAGGGGCGCCGCTGCCGCCGCCTTCGATGAGGCTGCGAAGATCGCCGTCGAGTCAGGGGCTGACAGGGAGGCGATCCGGCTCCTGGCCAACCATGATGCGCTCGGCGTCGCCGACCCATCCCCTCTGGCGACCGCGCGCAGGGAGGCGATGTGGGGAGAGGCCTACATCCAGCTCGGCGAGCTCGAACGCGGCCACCAGCATCTCCTGACGGCAGTGGACCGGGCCGGGATGCCGATGCCATCCAAGCGATGGCGGATGGTGTGGGGGTTGCTGGTTCAGATGGTTCGCCAACTGGGACATCGTGTCATCACCCGAGGACCTCGGCGCGCCGAGGCGGCCGAACGGTCCGAGATCGGATCGGCCGCCTACTGGTCGATGACGGCAACGACGTTCGGGCACCAGGACGCCCTTGGTCTCGCGTATGTCGGGATTCGCGCCACCAACGAGGCTGAGAGGATCCCG
>JAOUEE010000170.1 GCA_029858875.1 Acidimicrobiia bacterium | reverse complement strand
CGGCCACGCCGACCCTGATGACCTCGGGGGTCACCCCCCGGAAGCTGGCAGTCAACGGGGCCCCGGTGGTGTCGGGGGCGGTGGTGGATCCGGGCGGGTCGGTCCCGGTGGTGGGTTCGGACGCCGACGGCGCGGAGGTTCCGGTGCCGTCACCACCCTCGGCGTCGTCGGTCTCGCCACTGCTCGTGCACCCGGCCACCACGAGCGCCACCACGATGATCGGTCGTATCCAACGCATCGACGATCCTTCCCTCAGTCGAGTTGACCTTCGCCGAACCCGCCGTGCTTGCCCATGGTAAGTGAACCCATGAAACCGCCGTCGGTCCAGAGGATCTCGGCAGCTACATAGCTCATGCGAGGGCTGTTCAACAGCACCAACGGCCAGGCCTGCTCCTCGGGCGTGGAGTAGCGGCCGATGGGCCCGATGGCCGAGTCGATCATCTCCTTGCCGGCCAGCTCGTGGAACGCCGGCATCATCGGGGTGTCGGTGGGGCCGGGATTGATGCAATTGAGGCGGATGCCGCGCCGGATGAGGTCGGCGCCGAACGAACTCACCCAGCCGTCGATGGCGTACTTCGACCACAGATAGCCACTCCACGACCAGATGTCCTCGTTGGCCTCCAGCCACGCCTTGGCCTGCGCGAATGTCTCGTTGGCGAGGAGGTCTTTGATGGCTGGGATGTGCTCCTGCCAGCCGGCGGCGCCGGCCGAGGAGATGCAGCCGATCGACGCATCGGCTTCGGCCATGCGAGGCAGCAGGCCTTCGATGAGGTGCCGAGCCCCGACGAAGTTGACCAGCATGGTGTCGAGCTCGCTGAAGGGTGGGCCGGGCAACCCGGCACAACTGAAGACATGATCGACCGACCCCTCGATGGCGGCGATGGCGGCATCGATGGAGTCGGGATCACGCAGGTCCACTCGGATCTCCGACGCCACCGGGGCATCGATGGCCTTCACGTCGAGCCCTGACACCCGGGCACCGAGATCGACGAGGATGCGAGCCGTGGCCTGGCCCATCCCCGATGCGGCCCCGGTGACCACCACGTTCTTGCCCTGATACGCCAGCACATCTTCCATGACGGTTCCCCCTCGGTGGCGGTGATCTCCTGGTTTCCTAGCGGTTGAGCGAAGGCCTCGCACATCGACGCGCACACCAGCCCGGTCAGCGGCGGCGCACCGCCGCGGCGCCGGTCGGTCGAAGCCGCCAGCCCCCGACCCGCTCGGGTGCCAACGACTCCTCGACCAGCGCCACTGCGCATCCGCCGAAGCCGGCACCGGTGAGGCGGGCGCCGTACACTCCGTCGGTTCGCTGGAGGCGGTCGACGAGGTCGTCCAGCTCGGGGATCGACACCTCGAAGTCGTCACGCAGGCTGGCGTGACTGGCACTCATCAGGCGGCCCAGCTCGTGTGCGTCGGTCGAAGCCGAGGCCGCCCGCACCCGCGCGATCTCGGTGATCACGTGGCGGGCTCGGCGCCGAACGATCGGATCGGCCACCGACGCCAGGTCACCCAGGCCCGCGTCCCGCAGTGGTCCGATGATCGACTCGGCGTGCTCGCAGTCCCGCCGACGATCGCCGTACTCCGATCCCACCAGCCGGCGGGACACGCCGCTGTGCACGGCATGGACCGCCACGCCCGACGGTAGGCCGACCGGGAATCGCTGCCCGCTGCGGCAGTCGATCAGCAGCGCCGTGCCGGTGCGGGCGCCGGTGATCACGAGCTGGTCCATGATCCCGGTGGGTACCCCTGTCGCCCGGTGTTCGGCGCGCTGGCACAGCTGGGCCAGGGCCAGCGGATCCGAGTTGTCGGCTCCCAGCGCCAGGGCCACCGCCACCTCGAGGGCGGCGCTGGACGACAACCCGGCGCCGACGGGGAGCGTCGACGTGACGATGCCAGTTCCTCCTTCGACCGTCCCGAGCTCGTGGGCCACTGCATGGACGTAGCGGGCCCAGGCCGGGTTGGTCGGCGGCGCGTCGCTGGTGGGCAGGGCAACCACCGCGGGCTCGGGATCCTCGTCGGATCGCAGCTCGATGTGATCGCCGCCGGGCTCGAAGTCCACGGTGATCCCCAGGTCGATGGCCATGGGCAGCACCAGGCCGCCGACGTAGTCGACATGATCGCCGATGAGGTTCACCCGGCCAGGTGCGAACACCCGCATCACGAGCCCCCGCGACCGCTCATTCCGGCGTGACGTAGGCCGCCGTGATGCCACCGTCGACCACGAACTCGGTGCCGGTGGTGAACGAGGACTCATCCGACGCCAGGTAGAGGGCGGCATTGGCGATCTCGACCGCCTCGCCGAATCGGCCCATCGGGATGTGGACCAGTCGGCGGTCACGCTTGGCTTCCGTGTCGAGCACCCTCATCAACAGCTCGGTGCGGAGTGGTCCCGGACAGATCGCGTTGACCCGGATGTTCTCCCGTGCGTGGATGACGGCCAGCTCGCGGGTCATGGCCACCACTCCACCCTTGGACGCGGTGTAGGCGAGCTGTGGTGTGGCCGCACCCATGAGCGCGACGAAGCTGGCCGTGTTGATGATGGACCCGCCGCCGGCCCGGCGCAGGGCCGGGATGCCGTAGCGACACCCGAGCCACACGCCCTTGAGGTTGATGTCCATGGTCAGATCCCAGACCGCCTCCTCGGTGGTCTCGGCGTCGCCGTCGTCGACGTGCATGATCCCGGCGTTGTTGAACAGCACGTCGAGCCGGCCGAAGGCCTCCTCGGTGGTGGCGACCATGGCCTCCACCGCCGATGCCACCGATACGTCGGCCACGATGGCCACGGCCGCGCCTCCGGCCGCTTCGATCTCCGAGGCCACGGAATGGACCGCGTCGCCATCGAGATCGACGACCGCGACCCGGGCCCCCTCGGCTGCGAACCGGCGTGCCGTGGCCGCGCCGATCCCCGAACCCCCACCGGTGATCAACGCCGTCTTCGATGCCAGCCTCATCAGGTGCTCCTGTCTCGCACCGCGCCCACCAGCCCGTCGAACAGTCCCTGCTGCGTGTGATCGTCGGCGGCCGAGATCTCCGGGTGCCACTGAACGGCCGCCAACCAGGGATGGGAGTCGTGCTCGATGGCCTCGACGACCCCGTCGGATGCCCGGCTCACCACCCGAAACCCCGATCCGAGCCGATCGACGGCCTGATGGTGCCATGACATCGGTTCGACGTCCCGGGCCCCCATCGCCCGGGCCACCAGCGCCGATGACTCGACGGCGACGGAATGGGGCACGGGTCCGTGGGGAAGGGTGCGATGGGCCACCTCGTCTCCCACCACGTCCTCCAGGTGCGGGTGCAGCGTGCCGCCACTGGCAACGTTGATCACCTGCATGCCACGGCAGATGGCCAGGGTGGGTGTGTCGGACTCCAGCACCAGCTCGGCCAGCGCGAACTCGAACCGGTCGCGGTCGGTGTCGACCCGGAAGACCTTCGGATGGCCATCCTGGCCGTAGCGGGCCGGATCGACATCGCCACCACCGGTCAGCACGATTCCGTCGGCGATCTCGAGCACGCCGGCCGGGTCGGGATCGCCCGGCGGCACCAGCACCGGCCGTCCCCCCGCTCGCCGCACCGCCGCCACGTACCCGGCATCGAGCTCGTAGCGGCCGGCGTCGTTGGGCGGGTAGGTGACGAGCACGATCAGCGGAGGGGTCATCTCAGATGCGTTCGAAGTACCGGACCCGTTCCCAGTCCGTCACGGCTCGCCGCCAGGCCGCATCCTCGGTGGCGAAGAAGTGGGTGTAGTGGTCGACCACGTCGTCACCGAAGGCCCGGCAGGCGAGATCGCTGGCCGCGAAGGCCGTGGTGGCTTCGCCCAGCGTGGTGGGTACCGGTGGGACATCGAGCGCGGTGTACGCGTCGCCCGCGAGCACCGGCGGGGGCTCGATTCGCTGCTCGATGCCGGCACGGCCGGCGGCCAGGACGGCCGCATAGGCCAGATAGGGATTGACGTCGGCCCCCGGCAGACGGCATTCGATCCGCAGGCTGGGCCCCTCGCCCACGATCCGGAAGCCGGCGGTTCGGTTGTCGGGTGACCAGGCGATGCCGGTCGGTGCCCAGCTCTGTTGCTGATACCGCTTGTACGAGTTGACCGTGGGGGCCAGACAGACCATGAGCTCCGGTGTGTGGGCCATCCATCCGCCCAGGAACCAACGGAACTCATCGCTGCAGGCGATGCCGGCCACCTGGTGCTCACCGGCGAAGGCGTTGTGCTCGTCGCGCCACAGGCTCACGTGCAGATGACAGCTGGACCCCGGCGCGTCGGCCACCGGCTTGGCCATGAACGTGAGGGCCGCCCCGGCGGCCGCGGCCACCTCCTTGCCGCACTGCTTGGTGAGCACGTGTCGGTCGGCCATCTCCAGTACCGGCGCGTAGGCGATGTTGACCTCGTGCTGGCCGACGGCGGCCTCGCCCTTGGTGGACTCCACCGGGATCCCCGATGCCCGCAGATGGCGCCGATAGGCCCCGTTGACATCCTCGGTCCAGGTGCCCTGGAGCAGGTGATAGTCCTCCACGTACCAACCGGCGGGCGAGAGGTCTCGGTACCGGCGATCGGCGGCGGCGCGATAGGTGTCGCGGAAGAGGAAGTACTCGAGCTCGCTGGCCCCGAGCACGCGGTAACCGTGGTCACCCAGCGCTTCGATCTGGGCCCGCAGGATGGCCCGTGGCGACACCCGCACCGGCTGGTGGTCGCGGCCCTGGGCGTCGCAGAGCACCATGGCGGTGCGGTCCTGCCACGACAGCACCCGCAGCGTGTCGAGGTCGGGGGCCAGATGCACGTCGCCGTAGCCGCCGGCCCAGTTGGCGAAGTCGTACCCGTCGACCACCTCCATCTCCATGTCGACGGTGAACAGGTAGTCACACACATGGGTGCCGGAGGGGTCGGAGAGGAAGAACTCGGCGTCGAGCCGCTTGCCCATGAGGCGGCCGTAGAGGTCGGGGAACGCGCACAGAACGGTGTCGACCTCGTCGGCAGCAACGAGCGCGGCCAACTGGTCGAGGGTGCAGCGGCCGCCGGAGGGCATTCAGGTGCTCCGGGTGGCCAGCCCCACCTGCTGCTCACGCAGGCGGGTGGTGCGATGGACAGGATCGGTGTCGAACTCGGGAATCACGTGCTTCCCGAAGCAGTCGTACACCTCGAGCGCGTCGTCGATGGACAGATCGGTGGACAGGGTCCCGAAGGCCACCTGGTCGGCACCGATGTCCACGTAGTTCTGGAGCGTCCTGTGCGCCTCGTCCGGCGTCCCCACCGCGATGAAGCCCTCCTTGATGGCGTAATCGAGCTGCTCGGCCGTGACCTCGGGCGGCAGCTCGGGCCACCGGGGCAGGTGGGCCGCCATCGGGAAGCTGTCGAGGTACCGGGCCAACAGGCCCGTGTGGTAGTTGCCCCGGTTGGCCAGCACCAGCTGCCGGGCGCGGTGGCCGTCCTCCAGCACGCACATGTCGGTGGTGACCATCACGTTGTCGTTGACGTAGCCGCCGACCGGCTCGGCCTTGCCGATGTTGTCCTTGTACACCTTGATCAGCTGCTCCAGCTCGGCCGGCGTGCCCTGGGAGAAGCAGAGAACGCCCAGGCCGAGCCGGGCCGCCTTCTCGAAGGTGCCCGGCGAGCCCGACGCCACCCAGAGGGGCGGATGGGGGTCGGTGTAGGGCTTGGGCAGCACCGGCCGTTGCGGCATCGAGAAGAACCGACCGTCGAACGGACCGTACGGCTCGTCGTGCCACATCTTGACGATCTCGGGTAGCGCCTCGTCGAACATGTCTCGGGTGACATCCATGTCGGGAATGGCGAAGCCGTACACCTCCTGGGAGGAGGAGCCCCGCCCGGTACCGAACTCGAACCGACCCATGCTCAGGTGGTCGAGCATGGCCACCCGCTCGGCGATCCGCACCGGATGATTGACGTTCGGGGTGATGTTGAAGATCCCCGAGCCCAGATGGATGCGTTCGGTCTTGGCGAAGGCGTAAGCCATGAATGTCTCGCTGTCGGACATGTGCGAGTACTCGTCGAGGAAGTGGTGCTCGCTGAACCAGCAGTACTTGAAACCGGCGCGATCGCCGGCCTCCACCAGGGCCAGGTCCTCGCGCAGGACATCCTGCTCGGTGCGCTCGCCTCGCCGCGTGGCGGGGTGATACATCGCCAGGAACATCCCGAACTCCATGCACCGACCTCCGATCACGCGCCGCCGCGACCCTACTCGCCGCCGGTGACGGGGTCAGCGCCTGTCGCCGGCGGGAACAGGGTGTGGGCGGGGTCGGTTGAGGAGGACATGACCCGCCAAGACGTCCCCGTCGGACTCAACCACGCAGTGTTGTGGGTGTCGGATACCGGAGCCAGCGCCGCGTTCTACGCGCAGGCCCTGGGGCTCGAAGAGGTTGCCGCGGCGGGCGAGCTGCGCTTCCTCCGCTCACCCGAGTCCGGCAACGACCACGATCTGGGGTTGTTCCCGGCCAGCGGTGCGCCGGCGGGCGATCGCCGTCCGGGCCTGTACCACCTGGCATGGGAGGTCCCCACCCTCGCCGGGCTGGCCACGGTCCTGCAGCGCCTCCGCCAACTCGGCGCGCTGGTGGGCGCGTCCGACCATGGCGTCACCAAGAGCCTGTACGCCCACGACCCTGACGGAATCGAGTTCGAGGTCATGTGGGAGGTGCCGGCTGCGGCGCTGCAGGTCGACCAGGAGCTGCAGACGCAACCACTCGACCTGGACGCCGAGATCCGCCGCTACGGCGCCGAGACACCGGGCGGACGGGCCGCCCGCTGATCACCCGGTGGGAACCTCGACCGGCGTGGCGGCGGGGTCGCCGACCCCGTAGCCGGCGTTGAATCCATCACGAATGGCCCCTTCGAGGTACCCCACCCCGGTCCCGTCGCCGATCTCGATCGGATCGAATCCACCAGCACGCAGCTCGTCGGCCACGTCGTGTCGGGCCACCATCCCGACGGCGATCACGACCGTGTCGGCCACGATCCGCTCGACGGCATCGCCCACCTGGTATCGCACGGTGTCGGCTTCGATGTCGATGACCGTGGCATGGGCGACCAGCTCGGTGCCGTGGCTCCGGAGATCGTGGAGCACCCGCCAGCGGCGGGGATGGGCCATCTCGCCGGCGAACAGCGGGCCCTGCTCGAGCACCGTCACGGCCCGGCCGCGGTCGGCCAGGAACTCGGCCAGCTCGATGCCCACCAAGCCGCCCCCGATGACGACGACTCTTCGGCCCACCGGCATGTAGTGGTGCGTGAGCCGAGCCAGCCACGCCGTGCGTCGGGTGATGCCCGTCAATCGACCGACACGGGCAGCCAGTCGGCCGACGCGCGAGAGCTTGTGGACCGAGCCCTCGCCGGCGAGCAACGCTCGGAGATCGTCGCCATCGACGACATGCGCCGCGTCGGCCCCCGAGATGGCCGGGCGTTCGCGTCCGGCGCCGGTGGCCACGATGACCACATCGGGCTCGAGCGCCGCCACTGTCTGGATGGTCGCGTCACAGCGGCGGCGAACATCGACACCGAGTCGGGCGACCTGGTGTTCGAGCCAAGCCAGCAACTCGGCGTTGGGTTCATAGACGAGCGCGGCGAAGCGTAGGGCGCCGCCGAGCACCGAGCTCTTCTCCAGCAGCGTCACCCGGTGACCTCGCAGGGCCGCGACCCGAGCCGCCTCCAACCCGGCCGGACCACCACCCACCACCACCACCCGCTGCGGGTCGGCCGCGGCCTGGCGGAGGCGGACAGACACCGTGGCCTCGTTCGCGGTCTCCGGGTTGACCGCGCAGCGAACACGACGATCGAAGAAGGGTTGGGCCACGCAGGTGTAGCAGTAGATGCAGGGTCGGATCTCCTCGGGTTGCCCGTCGATGAGCTTGGCGGCGAGCGCGGGGTCGGCCAGCAGGGGTCGGCCCATCGCCACGAAGTCCGCGCCCCCGCGGGCGATGAGCGCATCCCCCGCTGCGGGTTCGATGCGACCAACCGCGATGACCGGCACCCGCAACCGCGACTTCACCGCCAGGGCATGGGGCGCGTGCTTGGCCTTGGCGTGGGGCAGGGTGCCCTCGGTGAAGGCCGAGGCGGACGTCATGTCCCCGTAGGCCGACAGGTGGATGGCGTCGGCCCCGGCCTCGGCCGCCAGCTCGGCGGCCAGCATGGCGTCGGGCAGTTCGATTCCGTTGGGAGTCCGGTACTCGACGGCGTCGAGGCGGCACCACACGGGGAAGTCGGATCCGGCACGGGCCTTGGCCTCACGGATCACCTGACACAGCAACCGGGCCCGATTCT
>JAOUEE010000542.1 GCA_029858875.1 Acidimicrobiia bacterium | reverse complement strand
CCCGAGCTGGCCCAGCGGCATGCGGAACTCACTGAATCCCTCGTCGGCCAACGCCCGCACGATCACCCAACCGAAGAACAGCCCGATGACGGCGCCCAGCGTCGTGCCCAACAGGGCGATCAGCACGGCCTCCCAACGCACCGAACTGCGCAGCTGGCTCCTGGTCATCCCGACGGCACGCAGCAATCCCAGTTCGTGGTTGCGTTCGATGATCGACAGCGCCAGCGTGTTGGCGATGCCGAGCAGGGCGATGATGACGGCCAGGGCCAACAGCGCGTAGATCAGTCCGAGCAGCTGGTTGATCTGATCGGCCGTGGCGTCCTTGAACTCCTGGAGATCCTGCACCTCGGCGTTGGGATAGCCGGCGGCCACCGCCTCCACCGCGGCCCGGACCTGCTCGGGCGCCATTGCCTCGTTGCGCAGGATGTAGACCTGGAAGTCGAACAGGTCTGGGTAGTTGGCCTCGAAGGCCGGGTTGCCGATGAAGAAGTTCCCGGTCAGGTCGTCCTTGGTGAAGATGAGGCTGACCTCGAACTGCTGGCTGCCGGTCTCGGGGAACCGGATCTCGACCGGGTCTCCGACCACCCAACCCTGCTTGGAGGCGTAGTCCTCGTGCACGGCCAGGTCGTTCTCGTCGAGGGCCGGGATGGAACCTTCGCGGACCCCGACATCCACGATGTCGCCCATCGTCGCCGGATCCACCCCGAACAGCGTGGCGTTCTCCCCGTCGACTTCGGCCAGGCCGAGGCGAACCCCCGAGGCCGACTCCACCTCGGGGAGGTCGTTCAGCTCGGCCGCCAGCTCGGGGCTGAGACCGCCGAAACCGACTGCGCCCGAGTCGATCACCAGGTCGCCGACGAACGAGTCGTCGATGACCTTGTTGATCGACGCCTTGGCCGAGTCGGCGAAGATGGTGATGGCGGCGACCAGGCCGACGCCGATCATGAGCGCGGCCGCCGTGGTGGCCGTGCGCTTGGGGTTGCGCATGGCGTTCTCCTGGGCCAGCTCGCCGGGCACACCCCGCACTCGGGCGATGGGCGCACCGAGCAACTGGCTGAAGGGCCGGGCCACGGCCGGACTCAGCGCCGCCACCCCGATGAAGGCCAGCGCCGCGCCGCCACCAACCGTGATGGCGGTGTTGAACGAATCGCCGAACAGGCCCCACAGCAGACCGGCCAGCCCCACGGCCAACGCGCCGAACCCGAGGGCCAGCCGTTTGGAGGACAGGGCGCCGTCGTCGGCCCCGACCTCGCGAATGGCGGCCATCGGCGCGGTCGCCGACGCACGCCGAGCAGGGATGACGGCCGACACCAACGTCACCCCGACGCCCACGGTCAGGGCCATCCACACCGTGTTGGCTTCGAACACCACGCTGCCGGCCGGGATGGGGATGCCGGCCGCGTCGAGCAGTTGCTTGAGCAGGGACGCCACGCCGATGCCCGCAACCAGACCGACCGCCGAGGCCACCAGACCCACCACGACGGCCTCGATGAGGACCGAGCCCACCACCTGCGGGCGGCTGGCGCCGAGGGCGCGCAGCAGTGCCAGCTCCCTGGTCCGTTGGGCGACGAGGATGGAGAACGTGTTGTAGATGATGAAGGCAGCCACGAACAGCGCGATGGCCGCGAACACCAGCATGAAGGTGTTGAAGAAGGAGAGCGCGTCGGCCACCTCACTCTGCGATTCCTCGACGATCGCCTGACCGGTGACGGCCTCGTGACCGGCGGGCAGCGCCGCGGCCAGACGCTCGGTGATCTCGGTCTCGCTGATGCCATCGGCCGCGACCACACCGATGGAATCGAACTTGCCCGGCTCGGCCAGCACCTCCTGGGCCGTTTCCAGGTCGAAGACCGCGAGGCTGGCGCCCAGCGGCGAATCGGCGTCGCCGAACGTGGCGATGCCGACCACCGTGAACTGGCGGGGCGGACCCTGCGCCAGCACCGTCACGGTGTCGCCAACGGCGAAGGGGCCATCGTCGGCGCTCTGTTTGTCGATGAGGATCTCGTCGGGACCCCGTGGC
>JAOUEE010000169.1 GCA_029858875.1 Acidimicrobiia bacterium | reverse complement strand
GAGGAAGCCGAGCCGCGCCCCGGAATCCACCAGTTGGCGGCCGCGGGTGAACGACACGGTGTGCACGTCGGCCTCGGTGGACAGCCCGGCGGCCACCACCGCGTCGGGGTCGACGGGGAAGTGGCCGTTGACCGCGATCACCAACAGGTTGCACGACACGCCGACGATCACCACGCCCATCCCCACCAGATGCAGGTTGGACGCGGCGAATGCGATCACGCAGAGCAAACCGATGGCCACCCCCAGCGGCGCGGCGGGCGGATCGAGCCACATGGTCGCCAACGGTATGGCGAAACCGGCGAGGGCCAGTCCGACCCGGTGCACCGCCACGCCGGTGAGTCGTTGCCATCGCCCGCCGGTGAGCAGGCCGACGGTGAGCCCGAGGACCACGGCCAGCACAGTCAGCATCATGCGGGGCGATCCTATCCGCTTGCGCGCGCTGAGCGCGATACATCGCGCTCAGCGTCGTCGGATCAACGGCGGGTGCCGCGGGCGCTGCCGCTCAGCGGGCGGCCACCGGGGTCGTACAGGTAGCACACCACCCCGCGATAGCGGGCCTGCGGGTCGGTGAAGTTCTCCTCGGGCGGCACGGTGAAGGTGATCTCCAGGTCGCTGACCTCGAAGGCGACGCCGACGAAGCTCTCGAACGCCCCGTAGCAGGTGGTGCGGGCGAACTCCTCGATCGGGTCCCGGCCGGGGTAGGGGGCGCCGGCCTCGGCCGGGAAGTCGGTCTCGAAGAACACCTCTCGGTCGTGCGCACCCTCACACGACACGATCGTGGTCAGGTCGACCCGGTTGTCGTTCTCGGACCACTCGTACCGGTTGATGCACTCACCCAGGTGCACGTCGAAGGGATTGACCGCCTCGCCCACCCAGTCGGGCTCGCCTTCGGGCGTGGTCTCGGCGGTCTCCACCCCGGGGGGTGGGGGGATGGTGTCGGTGTCATCGACGGTGCTGCCGGCACTGCTCCCGCAGGCGGCCAGCGTGAGGGCAGCCGTCGCCAGCACGATCTTCGGAGCTATCGACACGGGCGCCGAGCCTAACGGCGCGGCGGGCTCAGATCGCAGGCAGGATCTTGTCGATCTGCTCGAAGGCCAGGAACATCACGATGGCCAGCGGGAGGGCGGCGATCGCGTAGGACGGCAACCGTCGCCAACGGGCCGCGGCGAAGGCGGCCGCCGCGAAGATGGCCAGACCGAGCACGATCCAGACGGCCGCCGGACCGAAGAACTCCCAGCTCCAGCCGAGGCCCTGGTTGAGGTCGAGCTCGGCGGCCGGGGGCTCGGTCGCCGAATCGATCGCCACCGCGCTCGTGGTCGGGGACTCGTCGGCGCCGAGGTCTTCGTCGTCGGCGACCGGACGGGCCAGCGCAGGACCGGCCGCCGGGGCCGACACCAGGAGGGCCTGGACGACGATGCGCTGCCGAGAGCTGTACTTGGGGTGACAGGCGGTGAGCGTCAGTCGATCGTCGCCGAAGTCGTCCAGGACGCATCGTTGATCGGGACTGACCACGAAGTTGCCGGGAGCCTCCACGGCGAACAGCTCCTCGTCGACCCCCTCGTCCATCGACAGCGGCTCCTCGAAGAAGGTCATGCCGTCGATGGCCCCGATGGCGAAGTCGTCGGGGAGTGATCGGGCGATGCCGTCACCCGCCTCTTCGGTGGCGTTGGCCCGGCGTTCCTCGAGCTCGCGATCGCGGGCCGCGCAGAATCCCTCCTCCCATTGCTGGGTCGGCTGCGGCAGGACGCGATAGGTGAACGTGCCCTGGAACGTCTGGACGGTGACCTCGTCGCCCGGTTGCAGCTGATCGATGTCGTGGAACGGGGCGCCGTAGGTCGTGCGGTGGCCGGCGATGGCGGCGTTGCCCGGCTGACCGGGCATCGGCGTGGAGGTGTAGTGACCCGGTCCCCGCCGGAGGTCTTCGACCTGCACCCCTTCGACCACCACCTTGTCGAGGCCGATCGCAGGGATGGTGATCCGCGCCGTGGGGTCACCGCCGTCGGGGAAGAACAGGCGAGCCACCGCAGGGTCGAAGGCCGGCGTGGTCACCGGAACCGGGGTGGTCGGCGCGCTGTCCGGTGGACCCGGAGCTGCGCTGGTCGTGGGGGACGGGTCGGCCTCGTCGATGGTCTCGGCGCTGGCCAGGAGCTGGGCGAACTCGTCCTCGAGCGCGTTCTGAGCCCGCGCCTCCTGGATCCCCGTGCCCCACAGCTGGTACGCGGCGAACAGCAGCATGACCACGGCCAGGCCGATGAGGAACCGGCCGACCGCGCCGATCACGTGGGAGGCGCGCACCACCCAAGTATCGGTCAGCACCGCTGCTTTGTTGATGCACCTCCCCACTACCGTGGCTGGGTGTCCGTCGTCCGTCTGCACCAGGTGGTGGCCCTCTTGGGCGACTTCCCGGCCCTCGCCGGGGTCGATCTGAGCGTCGAGGCGGGCGAGGTGGTGTTGTTCCAGGGCGCCAACGGCGCGGGCAAGACCACCCTCCTGCGCCTGTGCGCAGGGCTGGTGGCTCCCACGGCGGGGACAGCCGAGGTGCTGGGCCACGATCTGCACGAACAACGACGGGCGGTTCGCCGTCGAGTGGGGCTGGTGGGTCATGGCAGCGGGCTCTACGGCGACCTCACGGTGTCGGAGAACGTCGCCTTCTGGGCCGGCCTGGTGGGCGCCGGGACGGCCGAGGTCGAGCAGGCCCTCCACCGGTTGGAGGTGGCCCCACGACTCCACGACGTGGCGGTCGGTCGGCTGTCCACCGGTCAGCGCAAGCGGACCGCTCTCGCCTCGGTCGTGGTTCGCCGACCCGAGCTGTGGTTGCTCGACGAGCCCCACGCCGGGCTCGATCAGCGGGGCCGCGACATCGTCGACCAGCTGATACGCGAGGCGGCCGCCGCCGGAGCAACGGTGCTGGTGGCCTCCCACGAGCTGGACCGGGTCGGGTCGCTGCATCCGCGCCCGGTCACCCTCGCCGGTGGCATCATCCGGGAAGCCGATCATGCTTCGTGATGCCGGCCGCATCGCGGCCAAGGACCTGCGCATCGAGCGCCGGAGTCGCGTCCTCACCACCCAGGTGCTGCCCTTCGCCCTCATCGTGATCGTGCTGTTCGCCTTCGCCCTGGACGCGTCCACCGACGCCCTCCGTCGGTTCACACCCGGTCTGTTCTGGGTGACGGTGCTGTTCGCGGCCGTGTTGTCGGTGCAGCGGATCTTCGCCGTCGAGGTCGAGGACGGGGCCCTCGACGCGCTGCGGTTGTCGGGTGTCGATCCGGCCTCGATCTTCCTGGGCAAGGCAGCCGCCATCGCCACCCAGCTGGTGGTGGTCGAGGTGCTCCTCGGGCTGTCGGTGGTGGTCTTCTACGACGCCGAGCCCGATGACGTCGTGCTGGCTGCGGTGGCGGGAGTGGTGGCTGCCGGCGGGGTGGCTGCCGCCGGCTCGCTGTACGGCGCCCTGGTGGTGAACCTCCGGGTTCGGGACACCCTGTTGCCGGTCTTGTTGCTGCCCGTGTTGGCCCCGGTGCTCATCGCGGCCACCCGCGCCTACGGCGATGCCTTCGGCACCTCGGCCGTCGACGGCTGGGCTTGGCTTGGCGTTCTGGGGCTCTTTGGGGTGATCTACCTGCTACTGGGAATCCTCACCTACGGCGTCCTGCTGGAGGAATCGTGAGCACCCGACCGTCGACCGGATCGACCGTCACCCGAGTGATCGGGATCGCGGCGTTGATCGCGCTGGCCCTGCTGCTGTGTGCCGCGTTCTGGTGGAGTGAGCCCGACGCGCAGCAGGGCGACGCCGTCCGGCTCTTCTACCTCCACGTGCCGGTGGCCATCCTCGAATACGTCGCCTTCATCATCGCCGGGGTGGGCAGTGTCATGTATCTGTGGAAGCGGTCGGTGTTCGGTGACGTCATGGCCCATGCTGCGGCCGAGGTGGGGGTGGTGTTCTGCGCCCTCACCCTGATCACCGGGTCGTTGTGGGGCCGACCCACCTGGGGCACCTACTGGGACTGGGGTGACGTTCGCCTGGTCACCACGCTGATCCTGTTGTTGTTGTTCGTCGGCTACCTGGCGCTGCGCCAGGTGCCGGGCGACCGTCACACCCGGTCCAAGCAGGCCGCCATCGTGGCGCTCGTGGCCCTGATCGACATCCCCATCATCAACCGGTCCGTCGAATGGTGGGCCAACCGCACCCTGCACCAACGTTCCACCCTCATCGAGGGCAAGATCGAGGACATCAACGCCTTCGCCACCTTCCTCGGATTCCTGGCCTGCGGGCTGGTGCTGTCCTGGTTTCTCGTCCACCGCTTCCGCGTGGCGTGGCTGGAGCGTGAGGTGGCCACGCACGGACTCGAGCGCGCGCTCAGCGAACGCCGAGCCGAGGGAGCCGAGGTCTGACGATGGGATACGTCGTTGCCGGCTGGATCATCGGGATCGGGGGATTCGCCCTGTATGCCGGATACCTCCTGCGTCGCGGCCGTCGGCTGGCCTCGCACGTTCCGGCCGACCGCCGGCGCTGGATGACCGCCGATGAGTGAGGCCGTCGCGCTCACCCCGCGGCCGCCGCGCCGCGGTCGTCGATGGTGGTCCACCGGCGTGGTGGTGGTCGTGCTGGCCGTCATCGCCATCTTGTTGTTCTCGCTCGTTCGAGGTGCGTCGCTGTTCGTGTTCGAGGCCGACGAAGCGGTCCAGCAACGCGACGAGCTGGGCGACGACCGCTTCCGGCTGATCGGCTCGCCCCTCGACGGAAGCATCGTCGAGGGCGAGTTCGAGGGGCGATCGGCGCTGTACTTCTCCGTTCGGTTCGGTGAGTCGGTCGTGGATGTCATCCACACCGGTAGCGACCCCACTGCGTTGTTCCAGCCCGATGTGCCGGTGTTCCTCGAGGGGCGGTGGCAGGCGGTGCCCGATGGCGTCGACCGCTTCGCCGAGGGAGTCAACGACGGTTGGTACTTCGCCAGCGACACCCTCCGGGTGAAGCATGACGAGGACTACCGCGACGACAACCAGGATCGCATCAGCGAAGCCGAACAGGGTGGCCGGTGAACGCCGACATCGGCACGTTCTCGGTGCTCGTCGGACTGGTGGCCTCGGTGCTGGGCGCCGTGTCGGTACTGGTCGGCGTCACTCGGCGCCGCAACGACCTCATGCTGTTGGCCCGGCCCTTCGCCCTGGTCCTGCTGGCGGCCGGCGTGGTGGCGTTCGTCGTGATGGAGCGGGCCCTTTTCGTCCGCGACTACGAGATCCTCTACGTGGCCGAGAACGGCAGCCCGGACACCCCCGCCCTGTACAACTTCGCTGCGCTGTGGGCGGCCCTCGAGGGATCGATCCTGTTGTGGGGACTCGTGCTCTCGGGCTACGTGGTGGCCGTGGCGGTGAAGTTCCGGGATCGCCTCACCGATCCCCTGGTCGGTTGGGCCATGGTCACGCTCTTCGCGGTGGCCGCGTTCTTCTTCTTCTTGATGGTGGACGCGGCCAACCCCTTCGCCACCTGGGCGGTGCCGGCCGGGTTCGAGGGCGACGGCCCCAATCCACTGCTCCAGAACCATCCGCTGATGGCGTTCCATCCCCCGGTGCTCTACGTGGGCTACGTCGGCTTCACCGTGCCCTTCGCCTTCGCCATCGCCGCGCTGGTCACCGCTCGGGTGGGGGAGGGCTGGCTCCTCCAGATCCGCCGCTGGACGCTGTTGGCGTGGGCCTTCCTCACGGTCGGCATCGTGCTCGGGGCCTGGTGGAGCTACGAGGTGCTGGGCTGGGGTGGCTACTGGGCGTGGGACCCCGTCGAGAACGCCAGCTTCCTGCCCTGGTTGACCGGTACCGCCTTCTTGCACTCGGTGATGGTGCAGGAGCGTCGGGGCATGTTGCGGGTGTGGAACCTGTCGTTGGTGTGCGCCACCTTCGCCCTCACCATCCTCGGCACCTTCCTCACCCGATCGGGCGTGCTCGACTCGGTGCACAGCTTCAGCGAGTCCGGCATCGGGCCGCTGCTGTTGGGGTTCTTCGGCGTGGTCACCCTGGTGACGGTCGGGCTCATCGGGTGGCGGGGCGACGAGCTGCACTCGCCGGGCCGCATCGACAGCCCGCTGTCGCGCGAGGCCGCCTTCCTGGCCAACAACGTGGTCTTCGCCGCCTTTGCGTTCGTGGTGTTGTTGGGCACGGTGTTCCCGCTGTTGAAGGAAGCCTTCGACGACAGCCGCATCTCCGTCGGCAACCCGTACTTCGACCGGATGACGGCGCCGATCGGGTTCACCCTCCTGTTCCTCATGGGGGTGGCGCCGGCGCTTCCCTGGCGCAAGACCAACGTCGAGACCCTGGGTCAGCGTCTGCTGGTGCCCATCTGGATCGGCGTGGGGACGCTGGTGTTCGCCGTGGCCATGGGGGCCCACGCCTGGCGACCGCTGCTCGCCTTCTTCCTGGGCGGATTCGCCGGTGGTGCGGCGTTGCGTCAGGTGGTGCTGGCCACGCGGCGCCAGGGATGGCGCGGGCTGGTGGGCCGCACCAACGGTGGGATGATCGTCCACATGGGCGTGGTGCTCATCGCCGTGGCCTTCGCCGCGTCGAACGCCTACGTGCGCCAGGGTGAGTTCCTCATGGCGCCGGGCGACCAGGCCACCCTGGCCGGCCACGAGATCACCTTCATCGGGATCGACGAGGTGCAGCGGCCCGAGCGCAGCGAGATCCGTGCCCTGGTGCAGGTCGACGACGACGGGGTCTACACGCCGGGCATCAGCACGTTCCCCGGTGGCGGTCAGACCATCGGCACCCCATCGGTGCGCACCAGCTTCACCGACGATGTGTCCCTGTCGCTTCTTCAAGTGCAGGAGGACGGGACCGTCCAGCTCCGGCTCACCGTTCAGCCGCTGATCATGTGGCTCTGGATCGGCGGGGCGGTGATGGCTGTCGGCAGCGTGCTGGCCGGCTTCCCCGGGCGTCGTCGTCGACCCACCGATCCGGTGTCGGCACCGGTACCGGAGGCCGAACCGGTCCGGGTCCCGGGATGAACCGGACGGCTGTCTGGGTGGCCATCCCCTCCGGGATCATCGTCGCCCTGTTCGTCGTGCTGCTGGCCACCAGCGAGTCGGGCGGGGATGCCGGCCCCGGACTGGTCGGCGACCTGGCGCCCCAGGTCGTGGCGGTCGACGCGTCGGGCGCCGAGTTCGACCTGGATGCCTTGCGGGGCAAGTGGGTGGTGGTCAACTTCTTCGCCACCTGGTGCGCCCCGTGCGTACAGGAGCACCCAGAACTGGTGGTGTTCTCCGAGACGTCGGATCCGTCGGAGGTCGCCGTGGTGAGCATCGCCTTCAACGACAGTCCCGAGGATGTGGCCGACTTCTTCGCCGACAACGGGGGCGACTGGCCGGTGCTGCTCGACGAGTCGCTCGCCATCGACTGGGCCGTTGCTCAGGTTCCCGAGTCGTTCATCGTGGGCCCCAACGGACGGGTGGCGGCCCATGTCACCGGGGGTGTCACCGCCGACGCGCTCACCGACGCCATCGCCGACCTGTCGGGTGATCGATGAATCGGCGCACGCTCGGCTGGCTGGCCGCCCTCGTCGTGGGGTTGGGTGCGTTCGTCTACGGGGCCACCACCGATGGTCCGCCATCCACCAACGCCGATCGGGCCTACGCACTGGCCAATCGCTACGCCTGCCCGGTGTGCCAGGGACAGTCCGTGGCCGAGAGCGATGTGCCCATCGCCCGTAGCATCCGGGCCGAGATCCGCAAGCGGGTCGACCAGGGTCAGACCGACGACGAGATCACTGCATACCTGGTGGGCAAGTTCCCGGGGATCGATCTGAATCCGTCCAGCACCGGCTTCACCGGGCTGGTGTGGATCCTGCCCGTGGTGGTGGGCGCGGCCGCCCTGGCCGGGCTGGTCGTGGTGTTCCGTCGGTGGCAGCAGACGCCCACCCAGTCGGCAACCGATGACGAGGTCGAACTGGTCGAGAAGGCCCGCCGTCGGTGAGGGACCGGCTGGAGGACGAGCGCAACCATCTCTTGCGCTCGCTCGACGACCTCGACGCCGAGTTCACAGCCGGCGACATCGACGAGGCCGACTATCGCACCCTGCGCGACGACTACACGGCGCGCGCCGCCGCGGTGATCCGGGCCATGGAGGATGCCCCCGAGGACCGGGTCGCGACGGACGATCCGGCTCCGACGCCCCGCTCATGGGGCCGGGTCGCGCTGTGGACGTTGGGGGTGTTGGCCTTCTCGGTGGTGGCCGGCATGGCCATTGCCCGGGCGTCGGGGTCGCGAGGATCGGTCGGCACCGGCAGCGGCGACATCC
>JAOUEE010000541.1 GCA_029858875.1 Acidimicrobiia bacterium | reverse complement strand
GTGAGCGCCTCGCTCGTCGGGCGGGCCGTCATCGAGCTGCTGGCCGCGTTCCCCCAGTTCGAGGTGCTGGTGTACGACCCCTTCCTGGGCGAGGCCGAGGCCGAACGGTTGGGGGTGCGGGCCGTTGCTCTCGACGAGTTGTGCGCCCGCAGCGACGTCGTGTCGGTCCACGCCCCGCTTCTGGAGACCACCACCGGACTGATCGGCGCAGCCCAACTGGCGGCCATGCGCACCGGCACCACGCTCATCAACACGGCGAGAGGCCCCATCGTGGACCATGCCGCCCTGCTGGCCGAACTGGAGTCGGGTCGGCTCTTCGCGGTGCTCGACGTGACCGACCCCGAGCCGTTGCCCGACGACAGCCCCTTCCTCGACCTGCCCAATGCCTACATCACCCCCCACCTGGCCGGTTCCCAGGGCAGTGAGTACGGACGCATGGTCGACTTCGTGGTCGAGGAGATCCGCCGGTTCGCGGCCGGCGAGCCCCCGCTCAACGAGGTGACGGCCGAGATGCTGGAACGCACCGCCTGATACGGTCGGCGCCGGTTCCAGCAACCGCAGAGGAGACGCCGATGCGTCGAGCCATCGCCATCGCCGCGCTCACGTCGATGCTGGCCGGGGCGTGCACCTCCAGCACCGACGGAGAGGCGGGCTCGACCAGCACCGTCGCCACGGAGGTCGCCGGGCCGACGACCACATCCGCGGGTGCGGGTGCCTCCGGCACCAGCGCCCCGTCCCCCGCGCTCACGGCCACGGCCCGGGGCGTCACCGCGGACACCATCACGGTGGCCGTGGCCCAACTGGACCTCGACCTGATCCGGGCGGCCGGTCTGGCCGATGTCAACCACGGTGACTACGAGCTGATCTGGCGCACGTTCGTCGACGACATCAACACCCGCGGCGGCATCAACGGCCGCCAACTGGAGCTGTTGTACGACACCTACGACGTCCTGGTGCCGGCCGAGCAGGAAGCGCTGTGCACCCGGTTCGCCGAGGACGAAGAGGTCTTCGCCCTGCTGGGCGGCATGCGCGAGGACGCCATCTATTGCATCACCGAGCAGCACGACATGGTGTCGGTGGGCAACTCGGGCATCAACCAGGAGCGCATCGACCGCTCCAACGGGCGGCTCGTCACGCCGGAGACCGTGGCCGAACGGGGCATCGCCACGACCGTGGCGGCCTTCGCCGACGCCGGGGTGCTGGAAGGGGACGTGATCGCCATCCACGGCAACGCCAGCTCGGCCAGCGACACCGAGGCGATGGAGACCGCGCTCACCGAGGCCGGATTCGACGTGGCCCTGGTCACCGTCACCGACGTGCCCGCCGGCGACATCCAGGCCGGCGACGAGCAGTTCAGTGCCTTCGCGGAGCGCTACGCGGCCGAGGGGGTCACCGCCGTCGTGATGGTGGGCGCGGTCACCACGGTCCTGGACGGCATCGCCGCTGCCGGGCTGGACGTGGAGCTGTACGCCGATCTGGCTCGATCGGGCGAGGTGTCGGGGGCGGCCCGCAACCGCCCCGACGAAGCCCGTGGCACCATCGCCGTGCGTCCGGCGGCGCCCGAGGGGCCCGAGCAGATGGCCGACCCGGTGCTGGCCGAGTGCATCGACGTGTTCTCGGCGGCCAATCCCGACGTCGCCGTCCCCGAGATGCGCTCGGTGGCACCGGGCGAGGAGGACTGGGCCATCGGCATCCGCATCGTGTGCCAGGTGGTGCGCCTGTTCGAACTGGCGGCCGGTGCGGCCGGACCCGATCTCACGCCCGATACCTTCCTGGCCGCCGTGGAGGGCCTGGGCGACATCGAACTGGCCGCCCAGCCCTTCACCAGCTTCGGACCCGGCAAGCTCGACGGCAACGACACCGCGGTGCTCGCCGAGTTCGACCCCGATCAGGGACCCAGCGGCGGCTACCGAGCCATCAGCGACCTCGTCGACACCACCCCCTGAACCTCAGCTGGACGCGGCGCCGGGCCAGGGGGTGCCGACGGTGTCGAGCGACGCCTTGTCGCCGACCGCCACCCGGCGAGATGGTC
>JAOUEE010000168.1 GCA_029858875.1 Acidimicrobiia bacterium | reverse complement strand
ACCGACCAACTCCACCGCCTCGACCGCCTCACCACCTCCCGCGCCCCCTGACCCAAATTGCGTGGGTGGGTGCCAACGGTTTGCACCAACTCACGCCAGATCGCGGCGAAGCCGCCCGAGATGCCCGGATGCCACCGGAGGGGTCTCGTAGGGTGCCGCCATGGCGAAACGAGTGGTCATCACGGGGTCCAATCGGGGGATCGGGCTGGCCCTCACCGCGGGTCTGATCGGTGCCGGCCACCAGGTGTTCGCCGGCTGTCGAAACCCCGCGGCAGCCGCCGAGCTGGCCGCCCTGCAACCCGACGCCATCGCCGCCGTCGAGATGGCCGACCCCACCTCCATCGAGGCCTTCGCCCGGGCCGCCGACCGGCACTTCGGCGCCGTCGATCTGCTGATCAACAACGCCGGCATCGACGCCCGATCGGCGGGGTGCGATTTCGACAAGCGGGGCCCGATGGTGATCGAGCCCGAAGCGGTTCTCGAGGTGACCCGGGTGAACGCCGTCGGCCCGATGCTGCTCATCCGCCACCTGGCCCCGGCACTGTCGCGGCCCGATCAGGCCCTGGTGATCAACGTGTCGTCACAACTGGGGTCGATGGTGGTGGGCGACACCCGGGGCGGTGACGCGGCCTACAACGTGTCGAAGGCGGCGCTCAACATGGTGTCGGTGATGATGGCCGACCGCCTGCGCAAGCACGACATCGCCGTGGTGGCGCTGCACCCCGGGTGGGTGCGCACCGACATGGGCGGTGAACGGGGCGAGCTGGCCGTCGACGAGGCGGCGCCGACGCTGGTCGAGATGTTCGAGCGACTGACCATGGCCGACACCGGCCGCTTCATCCGACCCGATGGGTCCGATCACCCCTGGTGAGGTGATCGGCAACGCGACCGCGGCGAACGTGGCACACATGCCCTGATCGTGCAGGTGGTGCAGCCATGGCCGGGTGACGTTGGTCCCTGGCCGGTCGGCTTTGCACAGCGCATTGTCGCCTCTTCGGGCCTGAACGCCAGGCCGAAATGCACGAAAGGCCGCACATGAGCGAAGTACTGGATCGGGAGACGTCGCCTCCGGCGAGCGAGGAGAGTTCGGCGACCGGCGCCGGACCGGTGATAGTGGTCAATCGGCGACGGTTGGACATCGGGTTGATGATGTTCGGCGCGCTCCTCATCCTGGTGCTGCTCGTCGCGGGAGCGCTCCTGACATGGGGCAGCAACTTCGCCGAGAACTACGTGCACGACGAGTTGGCGGCGCAGAACATCACGTTCCCCGAGGCTGATGCGCTGATCGAGCAGGGCCGCGACGACCTCGCCGGATATGGCGGAGAACAGGTCACCACGGGGAAGCAGGCCGAGGCCTACTCGAGCTACATCGGCGGTCATGTCGAGGGCATCGCGGACGGTGCGACCTACGCCGAGCTCGGTGGCCCCGAACGAGCGGCATCGGCAGCGGCGGCCGAGGCCATCGCCAACGGCGCGCCGGCCGGTGAAGTGGCGGCCTTGGAGGAAGAGGCCGCGGCCCTCACCGAACAGCGCGAGTCCATCTTCCGCGGCGAGATGCTCCGAGGGGCGCTGCTCAACACCTATGCGTGGTCAACCATCGGGCGCATCGCCGGCATCGCCGCGATCGCGGCGTTCATCGGTGCCGCGACGCTGTTGGTCCTGGTGGTGGCCGGTGTGATCCATCTTCGTCGGACGAGGATGAGCCACTTCTCGAGCTAGAACGGAGCCGTCCCCGGGGTCGCGACCGGTCAGCGGTCGGTCGCGACCCCGAAGGCCCAGACGGTGGTGACACAGCCGATGCCGAGATCGGCCACCGCCACCCTCGATGGTTTCGTCACCGGCACCGCGGTGAGGCCATCGTGGGCCGCCGCCGATCTCGTGGTCGTCGCCTTCGCCGTCGATGAAGTGGGAACCTCGAAGAAGGCAGGTTCCGGCGCCGCCTCCGGCTCGGCACCGGCGACAGGTGGGCCGAGCCCGGCCGAGATCAGGGTCCGGCCCAACAGGAGGGCGACGAACCTTCCCGTGCAGCTGCGACCGTGTGGCCTGCGACCTGTGCCGTTCTCCCTCGCTGTGAGGGCGAGTCGAACGTCGCCTTCGCAAGCCGAGATCCGCGTCACGGTGCGTGCGTGAAGCAAGCAGCTGGTCAGCAGGCGGCGAAGACCTCGCTCACCGGCAGCGGTTCGGGTACCTCCAGCTGGTCGTAGCCACACGAATCGGGGTCGCGATCGGGCCGCCATCGCACCATGCGGGTGGTACCCCGGAACCGGCCGTTGGTCACCTGCACGTACTTCACCTCGACCACCAGCTCGGGCCGAACGGGGATCCACGAGTGGTCGCGCTCGGGGTCGGCGCCACTCCAGCGGTTGGGGGCTCCCGGCATGCGCCCATCGGCATGAGCTTCGGCCTCCAACCACGCAGCCCAGGGGTGCTCGGCGATGTCGTCCAGTCGGTGTGGCTTCAGCTCGTCGACCAGCTCGACCCGCTTCTTGGCGGTGAAGCTGGCGGCCACACCCAGGTGGTGGAGCTGACCGTCCTCATCGTGGAGCCCCAGCAGCAGCGACCCCACCCCGTCACCGCTCTTGTGGATGCGGAACCCGGCCACCACGCAATCGGCGGTGCGCACGTGCTTCAGCTTGAACTGGGTGCGCTTGTTCTGGACGTAGGGCTTGTCCTGGGGCTTCATGATCAGCCCGTCCAGTCCCGCTCCTTCGAAGCGGGTGAACCAGTCGGCCGCCTCGTCCCGGTCGGTGGTGGCGGGGGTGAGGCGCACGGGGGTGGTCCAGTCGCCGGCGATGGACGCCAGCGCGGCCCGCCGATCGGCGAAGGGCAGGGTCATGAGGTCGACGTCACCCAGGGCCAAGAGGTCGAAGGCCACGATGGTGGCCGGGGACTTCTCGGCCAGCATGTTCACCCGCGACTCGGCCGGGTGGATGCGCTGTTGCAGGGCATCGAAATCCAGCTGATCGCCCTGCTCGACGATGACCTCGCTGTCGACCACGCAACGCTCGGGCAGCAGATCCCGAAGCGGATCGAGCAGCTCCGGGAAGTAGCGGGTGAGTGGGCGCTCGTTGCGGCTGCCCAACTCGATCTCGTCGCCGTCACGGAAGACGATGCACCGGAAGCCGTCCCACTTGGGCTCGAACGACACCTTGCCGTCGGGCATGGCGTCGACCGCCTTGGCCAACATCGGCTTCACCGGCGGCATCACGGGGAGGTCCACGTTCCGACCGTAGCGTTCAACCGGCAACCCGGCGTCCGCGCGGCATTTGCCTGCCCGCTTCCCAGGCGACGACGATGCCCATCGACCGGCCATGCCGAATCGACCGCCAATGCAGGAGCTCTCATGTCCGACGCCATCACCGCCTTCGAGATCGCCGTCCCCGATGCCGATCTGACGGACCTCACCGAACGACTGGCCCGCACTCGCTACCCCGACGCCGAAGCGGTGGACGACTGGTCTCAGGGCATCCCGCTGGCCTACGTGCGGGAGGTGGCCGACTACTGGGCCGACGGCTACGACTGGCGGGCCCGCGAAGTCCATCACAACCAGTTCCCCCAGTACCGCACCGACCTCGACGGGCTGGGTGTGCACTTCATCCACCGACCCTCGCCCCACGAGGGGGCGCTCCCCATCGTCATCACCCACGGTTGGCCGGGGTCGGTCGTAGAGTTCCACAAGGTGATCGACGCACTGGCCGATCCCACCGCCCACGGCGGTGACGCCGCCGATGCCTTCCACGTGGTGTGCCCGTCGCTTCCCGGTTACGGCTTCAGCGACAAGCCCGGTCGGGCCGGCACCGGTGTGGCCCAGATCGCCGAGATGTGGGACCGGCTCATGGTGCGCCTGGGCTATGACCGGTACGTGGCCCAGGGCGGCGACTGGGGCGCGGCCGTCACCACCTACATCGGGATGCAGAACCGGGGCCACTGCCAGGCCATCCACACCAACATGCCGGTGGCCGGACCCGATCCGGCGACCATGGACGACCTCACCGAGGTGGAGCAGGCCGCCCTCGAGTCCTTCGCCCACTACGACCGGTGGGACTCGGGATACTCCAAACAGCAGAGCACCCGTCCCCAGACGCTGGGGTACGGCCTGGTGGACTCACCCGTGGGGCAGATGGCGTGGATCCTGGAGAAGTTCTGGGCCTGGACCGACTGCGACGGCCACCCCGAGAACGCGCTCAGCCGCGACGAGCTGTTGGACAACGTGATGATCTACTGGCTGACGGCCAGCGGGGCCTCGTCGGCCCGCCTCTACTGGGAGAGTTTCGCCGACTTCGGCTCGGGCACCGTCGACATGCCCACTGGCTGCAGCCTGTTCCCCAAGGAGATCATCCGGTCCAGCCAGCGCTGGGCCCAGCACCGCTACCAGAACATCATCTACTGGAACGAACTGGACAAGGGCGGCCACTTCGCCGCCTTCGAGCAGCCCGAGGTGTTCGTCGACGAGCTGCGGGCCTGGGCCCGTCTGGTGCGCTGAGCGCCGTTCGTCACTGCCACTTGGGTTCGTAGACCACCTCGGTGGCGGCCAGGGTGTCGAGCAGCGGTGGCACCGCGGTGTCGGTCACCAGCAGGGCCCGGTTCCTCTCCTTCAGGAGGCCGGCGGCCACGGCCCGGTCGAAGAACGTCAGCAGGTCGGTGTAGTAGCCGGCGACGTCGAGCAGTCCCACCGGTTTGGCGTGCAGACCCAATTGGCTCCACGTGAGCACCTCCGCCAGCTCGTCCAGGGTGCCGAATCCGCCCGGGAGGGCGATGAAGGCGTCGGACTTGTCGTACATGAGGGCCTTGCGGGCGTGCATGTCGTCCACCTCCACCAGCTGGGAGATACCGGGATGACCGACCTCGGTGGACAGCCCGCCGGGGATGATGCCGATGACGTGACCCCCGTGGCCCAATACGGCGTCGGCCACGGTGCCCATCAGGCCGGTGGCGCCGCCGCCGTACACCAGCTCGATGGAGCGCTCGGCCAGGGCCCGACCGAGGTCGGCGGCGGCCTCGGTGAAGGCCGGCTCGGTGCCCGACGACGAACCGCAGAACACACCGATGCGACGAAGCTGCGGCATCCCGGGACCGTAGTGCGAGTTCTCCGCCCCTCGCAGGGGAACGGTAGGGTCTTGAACCCATGACCGAGCACCCACTGCGCGAGCGACTCGAAGACCTGAACCGGCGACGGGAAGAGGCCATCCACGCCGGTCCCGAACACGCCGTCGAGCGCCAGCACGACAAGGGCAAGTTGCTGGCCCGCGAGCGCATCGACTACCTCCTCGACGAGGGGTCGTTCCACGAGCTCGACATGCTGGCTCGTCACCGGGCCCACGAAGCCGGTCTCGACAGCCGGCCCTACACCGACGGGGTCATCACCGGATGGGGCACCATCGACGGCCGCAAGGTGTTCCTGTTCTCCCAGGACTTCACGGTCATGGGCGGTGCGCTGGGCGAGGTGTTCGCCGAGAAGATCCACAAGGTGATGGACCTGGCCCTGTCGGTCGGTGCGCCCATGATCGGCCTCAACGACGGTGCCGGTGCCCGCATCCAGGAGGGGGTGGTCAGCCTCGATGCCTACGGCGGCATCTTCTACCGCAACGTCCAGTCGTCGGGTGTCATCCCCCAGATCAGCGTCATCCTCGGCCCGTGCGCCGGCGGCGCGGTGTACAGCCCGGCCATGACCGACTTCATCTTCATGGTGCGCGAGAAGTCGCACATGTTCATCACCGGTCCCGACGTGGTGAAGACCGTGACCGGCGAGGAGGTCACCCTCGAGGAGCTGGGCGGGGCCAAGAGCCACTCGTCCAAGTCCGGTGTGGCCAGCTTCGTGGCCGACACCGAGGAGGCGGTGCTCGACGAGGTGAAGTTCCTGCTGTCGTTCCTGCCCGAGAACAACCTGGTCGAGCCGCCGTCGTTCCCACCGACCGACGACCCCGATCGCCGGGCGCCCGAGCTGTACGACATCATCCCGGCCAGTCCCAACATCCCCTACGACATGAAAGAGGTCATCGCCGCCATCTTCGATGACGGCGAGTTCCTGGAGTACTTCGCCAGCTGGGCCGGGTCGATCGTGTGCGGATTCGCCCGCCTCAACGGCCATGCGGTGGGCGTGGTGGGCAACCAGCCCATGCAGCTGGCGGGCGTACTCGACATCTCGTCTTCGGAGAAGGCGGCCCGCTTCGTCCGTACCTGCGACGCCTTCAACATCCCGCTCATCACGTTCGTCGACGTTCCCGGCTTCCTCCCCGGCGTCGACCAGGAGTACGGCGGCATCATCCGCCACGGAGCCAAGCTGCTGTACGCCTACTGCGAGGCCACCGTGCCCCGCATCCAGGTCGTGGTGCGCAAGGCCTACGGCGGCGCCTACGTGGTGATGAACTCCAAGTCGGTGGGCGCCGATCTGGCCTTCGCCTGGCCCTCGGCCGAGCTGGCCGTGATGGGGCCCCAGGGCGCGGTCGAGATCATCCATCGCCGTGAGCTCCAGTCGGCCGCCGATCCCGTGGCCCGGCGCGAAGAGCTGGTGGAGGAGTACACCGAGCGGACGGCCAATCCCTACATCGCCGCCGAGCGCGGGTACGTCGATGACGTGATCGACCCGGCCGACACCCGGCCCAAGCTGATCGCCGGCCTCGAGCTGCTGCGCACCAAGCGCGAGGAACTGCCCAAGCGCAAGCACGGGAACGTGCCGCTGTGAGTGGGCTCCGCATCGAACCCCATCCCACCGACGAGGAGGCGGCGGCCATCGCCGCGGCCTACCAGGCGCTGTGGCCCAGGCCCCACGTGACCGCGGCCGACCAGGAGGGCCCGCCGGCTTGGCGATTCAGCGGCCGCTGGTGGATGCCCTCCCTGCGTCCCTTGCGCCGCACCTGACCCGGCCCCGCCATCCAGACCGAAACGGCGTGGGTTGGTGCCAACAGTTGGCACAGACTGACGCCAGATCGGTCAGGGGTCAGTCGGCGATGGCGACTTCGATGCGGTCCTGGTGCCACTCTCGGGCGCCCAGGAGGGCGACGTCGGCCTGGCGCAACAGCTCGCCGCCATCGAAGCCGTGGGCCGGATAGCAGGCCACGCCCGCCCACAGGGTGAGGTCGTCACGTTGTCCGGCCAACATGCGCCGGACCCGCTCGATGGTCCAGATGGCCCCGTTCTCGGGGGTGTCCTCCAGGACGAGGGCGAACCGGCCGTCGTCGAGGCGGGCGGCGGTGTCGCTGTCGCGCAGGGTGCGGGCCAGGCAGTCGGCCACCATCTCGGGCGCGATGCGGGTGGGCTCGTCGGGTACCCCCAGCACCACGTCCACGAACGCCACCGCCACCGGTCGGAGGTGGCGCCGGGCCGCGGCGATGCGGGCATCGACCGCGGCGCGGAAGTACTCCTCGTTGTACAGACCACTGGTGGGGTCGCTGAGCCCCTCGCGGCTGCCCTGGATCACGCGGGGCTCGGAGGCGCGACCGTTGTCGGCCGATCGGCGCTGGGCGTTGGCCAGCTGCTCGCCCAGGCTGCGGACCGCTTCTTCGGCCGCCATCCGGGCCTGCACCTGCGCGGCAACCGCTCCTTCCAGCTCGGCGATCTGCGCCGAGCCCCCGGTTTCGGAGGACTCGGACTCGAGCTGGAACGCCAGTACGCCTGCGGCTATCGCGGCGACACCGGCCAGCACCGAGATCATGGGCTCGTCCGCCAGCGCGGCGAGCACACCGAACGTCAGTCCGACGGCGCCGAACGCCAGAGCGATGAGTCCTCGTCGCTGTGTCATCGATTCTCCATCGGCGCGCTTCCCGGTCGACTCAACACTTTGTGGCGAGATCCTACGGCAAACCGCAGACGAGACAGGTAGGTGGACCGGGACAGCTCGCTCACGCCCAGCGACAGCAGGTGGTCGGTGGCCCACTGGACGTCGAACAGGGTGACGTCGGCCTTCCGTAGGCAGCTCACCAGCGTCCACAGGGCGATCTTGGAGGCGTCGCGCCGCCGGTGGAACATCGACTCGCCGGCGAAGAAGCCGCCGATGTGCACGCCGTACACACCTCCCACCAGCTCGTTCTCCTGCCATACCTCGACGCTGTCGGCCCAGCCCAGCCGGTGCAGTGCGGTGTAGGCCTCGATGAACTCCTGATTGATCCACCCGTGCGGCCGTGCGGGGTCGGCACAGCCCGCCATCACCGAGGTGAAGGCCTGATTCACGGTGACATCGAATCGGCGACGCGACCGGACCAGTGAACGGCTCACGTGGAAGTCGTCCAACTCGAGCACCGCCCGTGGGTCGGGCGACCACCAGCCGAGGTGCTCGGACCGGGGGAGGGGCATCGGGAACAGCCCCGCCCGATAGCCGGCCAGCAGCGTTCCCGCCTGGAGGTCCCCACCC